>JAAYJY010000298.1 GCA_012522705.1 Syntrophomonadaceae bacterium
ACTCCAGGTAGGGCTTTTCGCTTACTACAAATGGATATTGGTCATCGCTGGCGCATTGATCTTACTGGCTATCCTCCTCTACAAAATCGGGGTGGAAAAATATCCAATTAGTCCATCCTATCTAAATGCGCCCCTGCTAGTGCTGGTATTGCTTATCCTTGGTTCGGTAATGGCGGCCGAATATAAAAACGTGACTCTATTTGGGATCTACAACCAGCGGGATGGAGCCCTGTTGCTCCTGGCTTATCTGGGTCTGTGTCTGGCAGCTGCCAATACGATTTACAAACCCTGGTTCCAGAGCGGCGTTGATATGGCCCTAATGGTGTTTGTAACCATCAATACCGTGGTCATGTTGCTTGACTTTAATGGCTATAAACTGATGCAGGCGGATATTATCAGAGCGATCCTGGCCCCGGCCGAGTTAAGGAGTAATTTGACCGGCAGTATTGGCAACACCATGGGGAACGTGAATTATATCAGTGGTATGGGCGCGGCTTTGTTTGCTTATTTCACTGCCGGGACCCTTCTATATAAGAATATCAAAAAGCAGTTAATTTCCGCTGTCGCTGCTCTGGCTGCTTTTGTGATGGTTTTGCTCTCTTTTTCCAGCAGCGGTTTTGTTACCCTGGTTTTGCTTGCCCCCCTCTTCTTACTCGTCCTTTGGCGCAGTAAGGACCGGCGCCGCAGTCTGATCGCCGGAGGCAGCCTCCTCACCGCTTGCCTGATTGCATTTTTGCTCTTGAACAGTATTAATCCTTACATATATCAGGAGACCGTAGGGTTTTTCCTGCCCAAGGCTACCAACGTCCAAGAGATGCAAGCACCGCCAACACCAGCACTGTCTCCGCCTGCCCCCAAGTTTCAGCTGCCCCAGCCGGGTTGGTCGCCGGGCACGGGCCGGACCTACAACTGGAGTGAAACCCTCGCATTGACTGCTGAGCGACCCTGGCTGGGCTATGGTTATGGCACTTTGACCTATTACTTTCCCCAGGATGATATCAACAAGGTGGCCAATTTGTACAGTTACAATACCCTGATTACCAAGCCCCACAGCCTGTATATGGGAGTGGCCTTTGGACTAGGTATCCCCGCTCTCCTTATCCTATTATTCTTGTTCGGTTTGCATTTTTATTCTACTGGTCGGAACCTATGGTCCTGGCGACTGGGCCCCAACCACACCTTCGCGGTCTCCTTGTTCCTGTTCTTTTGTGCTTTCATGATTCAGGCCCTCTTCAACGACCCTGTGGTTGATGCCGGGGCCATCTTCTGGATCCTACTCGGGGTGTCTGTTTCCTTGAACAAGGAAGTGGACCAGCCTTCACCAAGCCATATTATATAAGGAAGGGAAAACTTTTTTTCCCGCTCCGGGAACTTTTTTGGAGCTTTTGCTGTCTAATCAAGAAGTCAGCCTGTCAGTCATTTCCCAAAACCCACTCGTTGCCAGGCTACAACTCAGCCGCAAAAGGACATTACATAGGCGGTTAAAAAAGGAGGGAAGCAGAGGAAAAGTTGTCTGTCCCCGGACAGATGATCACCTGTTGAGAGGGGCGCAGCCCCCTGATCACCTAGTAAATTCATAAAAATTTCAAATAAGGAGGAAATAATTCTTGATTAAAATCAGAAACAAGAGAATCGCGATGCTGCTGGTTCTGACTATGCTGGCCACCATGTTTGTCGGCGTAGGCGCTGCCAGTGCGGCTATCGGAGACTTCAAAGTAACTTCCAGCTATTCATGGGTGAAGGCTAATGAAGTCACCGAAGATGTTGCTACCATTACTGTAGAGTGCGATAACGCCTCGCCTGCCACTATGGACGAATTAATTATTGAAATCAATTTGCCCGATGACGTGGATGTGGAATTCGAGGCTAAACCAACCACCGACACAGGGGATGTAGGCAATTGGGCTGCTAAGACCGTAGTAATCGAAACCGGACTGTCAACCTTTGCAAAGGGTGACGTAATTATTATTGACGACATCGACCTGGATGTTGGCAAAGGCGTAACCGGCAATATTAATGCCACACTGCGCATGTTTGCCCAGGATGGAGACAAGGTACTCTTTGATACCGAAAAAACGGTTCGGATCGCCAGAGTCGGCAGCAGTGACATCACCGTAAGCGCTGCCAAAGCTAAAAGCGTGTATGTCGGCAGCAACCAAAAGGGCGCCAACATTACCTTTAAAGAAGTAGGACCCACTGCTTTTAATAGCATGGATAAGGACATTAAACTGACCATCCTTTCCTCTGGTGTAACCTGGGATGATGGAGACACAAATCCCACTTACTGCGACGCTGATTTTGATAGGGATACCGATAAAGTTGCCTACGTGGATATATGGAATGACAATGCCGCTCAGGTCAGCCGGGTCGTATTGACTCCTTTCTTCAAGGTATCCCCTGCTGCTTCCGGCGAGATTAAAGTAAGAGTCTCCGGTGACGGCATTGAAACTGAAACCTTTGTAGTTGGTAATGTCGGCGAGAGCAAAGTAGTAGTTACCGTAGAAGATGCTGACGAAGATTTTGTCTACAGAGGCCAATTTGCTACTTTTGACGATGTAACCGTAAACATTGAACCCAAAAATAATGATCTGGATGACACTGATTGGTTCAGCATCACCCTGCCCGCCGGCTTGAAGTTTGCCAACGTGGCCCCACCTGTTGATGGCGACGGCGTTGCTGTCTTCGAAGAACTGATCAAGAGTGACAGGACTGCTTGGTTTACTTTTGATAACGATGTTAACGATGATTTCGATCTAACCGATTTCGTTATCGTAGCTGATGCCGATGCCGCTCTGGGCGATCTGGCCATCACCTTTGACGGAGCCGTAGAAGGAACCTATGTGATCGGTTCCGTTAAGGACGCTTTCACCGTAACCACTACCCCGTTTGCACTGCAGACTGGTCTGACCAGCGTTGCAGGTGCTGACATTGTTATCACCGAAACCGCCGACGGAGCCCTGAAACCTACCGAGGATTGGGAATATTCCTATTATGATGTGGGTAAAGAGAAGACCGTAGATTACGGCTACTTCAGCCTGGTACTGCCGGCCGGAGTTACCTGGGATGGAATTCCCACCATCGAAGTTACCGAAGGGGACCTGGAAATAGACGATGTATGGCTAGGCGAAGATTTCCGCGACTTATACTTTGAAATCGCTCAACTCAGCAATATTGAGAGCGTTATCACCCTTTCCGACGTGCAATACACCGTTTTGAGCCAGCCCGGCCTGGGTGACCTCAATATTCTGATCGGCGGCGGCGTAGGCGACTGGGGTTACAATATCGCCAGCTCCAAACCGTTGGTCAAAACAGCTATTGGTACTGTTGCTACCAACCCCACCGCGGTCTATGTGATCGGCGCTCCCACCTTCACCGTTAACGGTGCGGTACAGAGCGTGGTAACTCCTTCTTATATCAAGGATGCCCGCACCTACCTGGCTATTCGCGACATTGCCACTGGATTGGGTATCGATCCCATGAACGTGCTGTGGGATGCGGCTAGCTCCAAAGTGACCCTGATCAAGGGCACCAAGGTTGTCCAGGTTCAGATCGGCAGTACCGTTATGAACGTTAACGGCGTTGCGGTTGCCATGGACGTAGCCCCCGAAATCAGCAATGGCCGCACCATGCTGCCGGCAGCCTTCATAGCTCAGGCATTTGGCGCCACCGCCAGCTGGGATGCTGCGACTCAGACTGTAACCATTAGATAGTCTAGAGTTAAACAGATAACAGACGTTTCTTCCGAGGGGCCCGGGTGAAAACCGGGCCCCTCGGCTTATGGCCGGGGTTAGTCATTGGGAGACAAAGCCCGCCCCCAGCAAATATTTTCAGTCGACTTTAAGGTAACGATCATTGACCGGCTGGTCGACGGAGTATATACTTGAAAGCAGCAGGTATTATATATTTATGGAGATGATAGCTATGCGCAGGGTTCTAATATCAGTTTTGGCACTATTTCTGTTTACCGGTGTTTTTTCGGGAATATGCCGGGCAGATACGGCTTTACCCGCAAATGTTGGTGGGCATGAAGATATTGCCGTGCAGACCAATATTATGACTGTAGACGAGGCAGTTACCCTGGCGCTGAATAACCGTACAGATGTAGAATCCGCCTCTCTGAACTGGGACGCGGCTGATATTGCCAGCCGGATTGCTTGGGAAACGGCTAACGGTACTGGTCCGAGTGATCTCATCAATTTGATTTATGAGGCTGATTATAATCTGGCGGCAGCCCGGACTAATTATGAAACCCGCCGGGAGGCAGTCAAATATTCGGTTTACCAGAAGTACTATGAGGTGGTGTCTGCTTTGGATGACTATGATGCCAAACAATTAGCCCTCAAGCTGGCGGAGGAGAAAACAGCTATATCCGAACTGCGTTTTCAACTGGGCATGGACACCAAATTGGCAGTGTATCAGGCTCAACAAGAGGCAGTTGCCGCCCAAGCCAACCATGCTATATCACAGCAATCGATAGATACCGCATATATATCGTTGCTGGAGTACATCGGAGCGGATAAGGGTCAACGTCCGGATCTGGTCCGGGAACTGACCTACGAACCGTTGCAGATTACGACTCCAGAGACCAGAATAAATGAAATCGTCAATGATAGCCCCAGCGTGTGGCTGGCGGAAAAATCCTTGGTGGCGAAGGATTTGACTCGGGAACATTCAGCCTCATTGTCCGGCGATCTGGATGATATCCAGTATGAACAGGCGGAGCTTACCATTATAACCACCAAGGATGCCATGCGCCAGGCTACCCGAAATATTTACTACAGTGTTTTGAGTATGCAGGAACAATATGAAACCGCCCTGCAGGGTGCCAAGACCGCAGACGAAGCCCTCCGGGTAGCCAAATTACTCTATGAAGTGGGGATGGGTACCAAGACTGATGTGACCGCTGCCGAGATTGCCGCTCACAGCGCCCATCAAGCAGTGGACAGCCTTTCCTATCAGCATGCCATGTTGGTGATGGCATTTGAGAAACCATGGACCACTAGCGGTGCCTAAAAAGATACATAACAGAACCTCCCGGCTTTGCCACCGGGAGGTTTTTTGAATTCACCCTGATAAAGGGTGTAATTGGCAGGATGGCGACATATAAAAAAGCTATCTGGCTGTATTTCTGCCCCGCTGCCTGCAAGAAAAGCCATTATATTCTATAATACATAATATGTATAGGAGGAAGGGGGTTTTTGGCTGTACAGACATTTTCCTATAACCCCTCTTGGTTACTGGAGGCAGTAAAGTAGTTGATTGGAATGGAGGAATGTGAGTGAGAAGAAGAAATAAGTATCTATCGTTGGTCATCGCGCTCATTTTTGCGCTGACCTTCCTGGTGCCTGGCTTTGGTATGCCCGCCACTGCTCTGGCGCAGCCGTCGGTCTATTCTGATTATAGTGATGACGGTGATTTGGAGGTCGTCACTGACGATGCCGATGATGTCAAGGACAATCGGGCAACAGTACGGGCCTACGTCGAAGTTGATGAAGACGACTATTATGCTGATATTTATAAGATCGAGAAGGACGGGTACGGCTTCTTCTATGGCTATGATGAAGATGAAGTTGATGAGGTTGCAGAACTCCTTGAAGATGGAATTGGCGGTTGGGATTGCGAGTATAAAAAGGGCTTTGACATCGAATATGACCTCGATGATGAGCAATATTGGTTTGAGGTGGAATTGAAAAGCCTGAATAAAGGCAAGACCGTATATTACAGAGCTTATAT
>JAAYJY010000299.1 GCA_012522705.1 Syntrophomonadaceae bacterium
CCCTAATCCATAGATACGCCCCACCTCCGGCTCTTCGGCAGCCCGGTTTCTGATGGAGGGAGAGAGGCGGCTGTTTTGAATGGCTTCATAGACCTGGTCAGATTCTATTTGCACAGGGTTACCTCCCCCCAGATGCATGGCCAAGCCATAGGCGTCCAGGAGTATCTTGTTGGCACCGCGTCCATCGTGGCAATACTGGCTGATTATCTGACCTACTCCAGGAGCAATTTTTATACCCAGTTTATCAGCGGAAATGATTATTATTTCTTCAATATGAGCAGGCCCCAGAGGTTCGAAGTATACCTCCATGCAACGGGAGCGGAAAGCAGGACTTATCTCTTCCGGATCACGGGTGGTGGCGCCGATAAGCAGGAAATCTGCGGGCACTCCTTCCGTGAAAATCTTCTTAATGTATTGTGGCACCCGTTCGTCGGCGGGATCAAAATAGGATGATTCAAAGAAAACTCTTTTATCCTCCATCACCTTAAGTAGCTTGTTTTGTAGGTAACTGTCCATCTCTCCGATCTCATCAATAAACAATATTCCCCCATGGGCACTGGACACCAACCCCAATTTGGGTTCGGGGATGCCTTCTTCGGCCAGTTCGCGCCGTGCTCCTTGATAGATTGGATCATGAACCGACCCCAGCAAGGGATTAGTTGATTCTCGCGGATCCCATCGCAATGTCGTGCCATCCACCTCTATAAACGGCGCATCCTCGCGAAAGGCCGAGCCAATTCTGGTTTTGGCGATGTCCAAAGCCAGTCTGGCGCAGGTGGTTTTGCCCACTCCGGGCGGACCATACAATATTATATGCTGAGAAAAAGGTGTGCTGAGTTTGGCAATCAAGGCCCGTAATGCTGTGTCCTGCCCTATCACCTCTTCTATCCGTCCCGGGCGCACTCGCTCAAAGGCGGAAACCCTAAACCCGTCCCGTTCCATCTTTTCTAAATGCCCCAGCTTCTTCAGTGTCTGGGCATTCTCATGGTTGCTACTCTGCTTCTTGACCACTTCCCGCTTGATGTCCTGCAGATAATCATTATACCGGACCTCCATCTTCTCCTGTACTCTTTGCTGCAACTGCTTCTCTACCGCCCGCCGGGCATAACGATCCGCCGCTATGTCCTCAAGGCGATCCAGGACCGTGACCAGATCGATTCCCGGTTCCATGCTGGTCAAGGTAGGGTCTTCTTCCAGGAGTTTTTGCAGTGCCAACATCCGGTCCCGTATATCCTCAGCCTGTATCAAATCAATAGCATCAAGCTTGCTGGCCCTCAAAATAAACCCACGGGTCCCATAAAGGTGTTCAAGTTGTTTGAAGAGGGTGTCAACCCGTTCTTCTATGTTTGTTTGAGGATTCGAGCGCCAATCCTTCCACTTCTTGTGCTTCATCCGATATAACACTGAAAGTATCCTCCCCTGATCACTCAGGCGCCACTTTTAGTTTTACCTCTGCTTGTACAGCAGGATATATCTTGATGTTAATGGTATAATTGCCCACATGCTTGATAGGCTCTCCAACTTCAATTTTTTTCTTGTCAATGGTTACACCGAAATTCTCCTGCAGAACCTCTGCTATTTCCTTGGGTGTTACCGCTCCAAACAGTCGGTCCCCGGACCCGGTCTTGACCTTTATATTGACCTGCTGACCGTGTAGTTTGCTTTTCATGATTTCGGCCTTTTCTTTCTCGGCGTTCTTCTTTTTCTCCGCTTTGATTCCCTTTTCCTCAATCTCTTTCAGGCGCGTCTTGGTAGCCTCTTCCGCCAAGCCCTGCGGTATTAGATAATTGCGGCCATACCCATCTGATACCTCCATAATTTGACCTTTGCTCCCCAACTTCTTGACATCCTGGATCAGAATAACCTTCACCTCTATCCCTCCTTCTTTGGCTCCAGTCTCCGGTAATTCATTAATGAATCGAAAAGACCCAAAAGGCCAAGAAAAACCATGGCCGGCAGAGTAAAGAATAGTACATTCAGTACAATGATAGCTAACCACCACTGACGGGCCCTTACCGACATTCGCTTCCACAGGTAGGCCATGGTGGCGATTCCAAAATAAATCGCCACCGGAACGGATGTCACGACCAAATTGGAGCCCACATAATACCAGGGAGTTGTACCTCCCCAGCCCCACAGCATCAGCACCAATCCGGATATTACTATCCAAACTATCGGCCACGGCATTACCTCTTCAGAGAAGCGTTTTGGGTGCGGAATCGGTAACTCCCGGGTGCGGCCATAATAGATTCCCAGGCGGAGGATCACAAACACCGCCACCATGGCTTGGATGTAATACCAAGCGGGTAAATGACGAAAAGACCATATATATATCTCAGTGAATTGGCTTCTCAATTCTTCCCGGCTCATCCCTCGTTTTTCGTAAAACCCAAGCATGCCACTATCGGAAAGTATCTCCAGGTTCGCGTCGACTTGGGCTTTGATTCCCTGGGGGGAGACGGATATGTCTTCCCCTTGGTTGGCGAAATAGGCTGTCCCTAAGAATAGACTGACTAACAGCAACACGGACAGAATCCCTCGAGCCTGCACTTCATAATAGCCTTTTTGGCTGCCTAATTGAAGGGCCATAATTAAGGATGGCAAGCCAAAAATAAGAAAAGAAAACCAAGCTCTGTCTCCGGCAATTCCGAATAGGAGCAGCGTATTGAGTACAAATATGATTAATAACTGACGAGCCCCCGTCCAAAAAATCCCCAGCAGCAGCGTGACACCCCATACTAAACCGCTGACTACCGCCAAGGGTGATGAAAGACTCATCACCAAGCACGCAAGCGAAGAAATAAGTAAAATCCTGGCAAGACCAACCACCCTATCACCTCTTCTTCTGGTCCTTGGCCTGGTATGCGCTATACAGACACCTCACTAACCCCTTTCTGCGCTGGCACACCTTTTTCCTGCCTAAGGGCCGATGCCTTCATCTTGCGGCAACCCCTGCCCGCAATACCACCATTATTACCGTGTTCGTTCCAGGCTCCTTAACTGCTCTCCCACGGGTAGAAAAAAGCCCGCTATGTAGCGGGCTCTGGCCTTAATCAATTCTTCCGCCCCTATTCAGATGTATAGGGCAGCAGCGCCATGATCCGAGCTCTCTTTACGGCTACCGTCAAGCGCCGTTGGTGTAAAGCGCAGTTGCCAGTTATGCGGCGGGGAAGTATTTTGCCCCGTTCGGTTATATAACGACGCAGCTTAGCCAACTCTTTATAATCTATCCCCTCAACCTTGTCGGCACAGAACGTACACGGACGCCTTTTTTTACGTTTATCCCGTTTCATCAAACAATAGTCCTCCTTATATTTAGAACGGTATATCGTCCTCTTCATCCCGACGTACAATATCGATATCTTCCAACCTTACCTCGCGTCCCAAGTCTTCCCATGGATCAGAATCGCTCTTGGTAAAGGAACTCTTGGGCGCTGAGCTAGTCGACGCCTTATCCAAAAACCGGACGTCATCGGCTACTACCTCGGTAGCTTTCCGCTTTTGCCCATCCTTGCCCTCATAGGTTCTCACTTGCAAACGCCCTTCTACGGCCGCCAGTCGGCCTTTTCCAAGGTAGTTCGCACACAACTCCGCCAACTGCCTCCAGGCTACGACATCAATAAAGTCGGTTTCATCCTTATTGAACTTTCGATCTACGGCCAGAGTAAAGTTGGCCACTGCCGTTCCGTTGGGGATATACTTCAATTCCGGGTCACGCGTCAAGCGTCCGATCAAAATCACTCTGTTTAGCATGGTCCTCTCCTCTCTGACCGTTTAACAGTTATTTTTCGTCTTTGCGAATGATGATATGGCGCATCAGACTGTCGGATATCTTTATGACTCTATCCAATTCCTGGACAGTCTCGGGCTGACCCTTGAAATGCCATAAACTGTAGATTCCCTCTGCATAGTCTTCAATTCTGTACGCCATGCGCTTCCTACCCCATCCCGCGACCTCATCGGTGAACTCTCCGCCGAAATCATCAATGATCTTGCGAAGTCGATCTTTGATCTCCGTGATCTCTTCCTCGGCCAGGTCAGGTTTGATGATAAACATCATCTCGTATTCACGCATTCTCACACCTCCTCCCTATGGACTAAGCCCGCTATACGAGCAATGGCCCCGAACCTTTGTTCGGGGCAGGGACTTACACTATATTATACCAACTACCTGCTCAAGGTTGCAACTAAGTGGATTGATTTTATCTATTATTATCCGGTGCCTCATTCACAACCTTCAACATCTTGCGCTCAAACTCACTGCGAGGCAGCATTACTACCCGGCCACACCCGGTGCATCTAATCTTGATATCGGCACCCGTCCGCACCACTTCCCAGGTATAACTCCCGCAGGGATGCTGTTTCTTCATTTTGACCACATCCCCCAGCTGGAATACCTTCCTCTCCATCGTCATCACTCCATGACCTTCTGCCCAATATAATTCCTTTGTTATCTCCCTATTTTAATAGGCTTGAATCCACTATTCACCACCCTGCCAATCTCAAAACACGGCTCCCCGCTCTCCTGCATCAGCTTGACAAACCGGTCAGCCTGTTCCTCGTTCAGGGCTACCAGTATCCCCCCGGCGGTTTCAGGTGCAAATATGAGCTCCCGCCTTGTGGGGTCTATCTCCGCAACATATTCCACCTTATCCGCCAAATAATCTCGATTATTGTAAGCTCCTCCCGGTATTAATCCAATATTGGCATACTCCAGAGCCCCCTGCATAAATACTACTCGTTCTGCGTTTAACTCGATTTCAATGTCACTGGCTGCTGCCATCTCGTAAAGATGACCAATCAAGCCGAAGCCGGTAACATCAGTGGCGGCCTTGGCTCCCACCGCTTGCATCGACTCGCAGGCAGTCCGGTTCAAGGTGGTCATCCATTTTATTGCTTCCTCGATTTCCACCGAAGAGGCCATTTCAGCTTTGATGGCTGTGGCGATGATTCCATTCCCCAGGGGCTTGGTTAAAAATAAACGCTCCCCCGGACGGGCCCCGCTATTTGTTATCACCTGATCGGGATGGACCAGTCCGCACACGCTCAACCCGTACTTGGGCTCGTTGTCGTCTACTGTATGACCGCCCACAACCAATGCTCCCGCTTCCACTACCTTGTCCAGGCCTCCCTCCAGTATCCTGCGTAAAACCCACAGATCCTGACACTGGGGATAACAGACCAGATTCATGGCCAACAATGGCCGGCCCCCCATCGCATAGACATCATTGAGAGCATTGGCCGCCGCTACCTGTCCAAAGACAAAAGGATCATCCACCATGGGCGTAAAGAAATCCAGGGTCTGAATTAGTGCCAGATCATCAGTGAGACGAAAAACCCCGGCATCGTCACGGCTATCAATTCCAACCAATAAATTAGGGTTGCGGGGCCAATTCAACCCCGCCAGTACCGTTTCTAAGGTCCCCGGACCTATTTTGGCTGCTCAGCCAGCCGCTCGGACCATTTCCGTAAGTCGGAGGTTGTCTTCTGCCACGGTGTATCACCTCTTTTGTCCATTGCCTGAGCTTGATGCCCACCCTTGGAGCGGAATCTTTCCAGGAACACCTTGTATGCCTTGTAAGCCATATAAA
>JAAYJY010000300.1 GCA_012522705.1 Syntrophomonadaceae bacterium
CAACTGAAGGTATCGGTCGACCCGTCCATTATTGGCGGGTTAAAGATCAGGCTGGGCGACAAGGTAATAGACGCCTCCATTGCCAAGAAACTGGAGATGCTTAAGAGGAGCCTCCAGACTGCGAAGATAAGTTAACGATAGGGGTGAATATTTAAATGAGTATTAGACCCGAAGAGATTAGCGCAATATTAAAAGAACAGCTGGAGCGCTACCAATCCGAGGTCGAGGTCAGCAATGTAGGTTCCGTAATCTACGTCGGTGACGGTATCGCCCGTGTATATGGCCTACAGGGAGCCATGGCCGGCGAATTGCTCGAATTTACAGGTGGCACCTATGGAATGGTGCTCAATCTGGAAGAAGATAATGTCGGTGCCGTTTTGCTTGGTAAATACAACCATATCAAGGAAGGCGACGTAGTAAAGGCTACCGGGACAATCATGTCCGTGCCTACAGGCCGAGCCATGCTGGGACGGGTGGTCAATCCGCTGGGACAACCGTTGGATGGTAAAGGACCCATAAATACCACTACCAGCAGACCAGTAGAAAAGGTAGCCCACGGCGTGGTAACCAGGGCCCCGGTTAATGTCCCCATGCAGACCGGACTAAAAGCTATCGACTCCATGGTGCCCATCGGACGCGGCCAGCGTGAGTTGATCATTGGCGACCGCCAGATAGGTAAGACCGCCATCGCCATCGATGCCATCATCAATCAGAGAACCAAGAAAGATATGATCTGTATTTATGTCGGCATTGGCCAGAAGCAGTCCTCCATCGCCGGCCTCCACGCCAAACTGGAAGAGATGGGTGCCATGGATTATACCATCATCGTCGCTTCCACCGCCTCCGAGCCAGCTCCATTGCTGTACCTGGCACCGTATGCAGGTGTAGCCATGGCTGAGGAATTCATGGAGGGCGAATCCCTGGATGTTTTGATTATTTATGATGATCTTTCCAAACACGCGGTGGCATATCGTGAGATGTCCCTGCTGCTCCGGCGTCCACCCGGACGTGAAGCATATCCGGGCGACGTTTTTTACCTCCACTCCCGCCTGTTGGAGAGAGCTTGCAAGCTTAATGACGAACATGGCGGAGGATCCATTACCGCCCTGCCGATTATTGAAACCCAGGCCGGTGACGTATCCGCCTATATCCCCACCAATGTTATCTCCATCACCGACGGACAGATCTACCTGGAAGGCGATCTGTTCTATGCTGGTCAGCGGCCGGCGATCAACGCCGGTCTATCCGTCAGCCGCGTAGGTGGATCCGCCCAGACCAAAGCGATGAAGTCCGTTGCCGGGCAGTTACGCCTGGACTTGGCCCAGTATCGTGAGCTGGCGGCTTTCGCCCAGTTCGGTTCCGACCTGGACAAAGCGACATTAGCCCGTCTGACCCGCGGCGAAAAGACTCTGGAAGTTTTGAAGCAGGGTCAATATCAGCCGATGCATATGGAAGCTCAAGTAGCCATCATTTATGCGGCTGTCAACGGGTACCTGGACGATATCCCCAAAGACAAGATTGGGCCGTTTGAAGTGGATTTCCTGAAATATTTACACGCCAACACCAACGTGCTGAAATCTATCAACGAAACTGGGAAAATCGATGATGCAACTAATGCAACCTTGATTAAGGCCATTGAAGATTTCAAGTCCACGTTTGTGGCTTAGGCGGTGATGAAGTATGGCAGGAGCAGGTGTAAGAGAGTTCAAGCGTAGAATACGCAGTGTACAAAGCACTCAGCAGATTACCAAAGCTATGAAAATGGTGTCGGCTGCTAAATTGCGCCGTGCCCAAGAAGCTGCCGAAGCCTCCCGTCCTTATACCGAAACCTTGCAGGGGACCCTGGCCAGGTTGGTCGGCCTCTCCAGCGATGTGGAACACCCGTTGTTGGCCAAGCGGCCCGAGGTTACCAAGGTTGGTTATATCGTTGTAACGGCTGATAAGGGCTTGTGCGGTGGATTTAACACCAACATCATCCGGGCCGCTCTTGATGCCCTGGCTGCGGATGAGCGCCAACCGGAAAAAGGGATGATTGCCGTCGGGAGAAAAGGACGTGACTTCTTCCGCAAGCGGGGAGGATTGGAAGCTGAGTTCGTTAACTTGGGCGACAAGGTCAGTTATGCTGATGCCCGGGAGATCGCCCAATATATAATGAATGCTTACGAAAATGAGGAATTTGATGAAGTTTACGTGGTTTACGCACGATTCGTCAATGCCATCAGACAGGTGCCCACGGTGGAGAAGATACTACCCATCGAGCCGCCTGAGGAGACTGGGTCCAGTGAGATCAAGGTAGAGTATATTTATGAACCGAGTGCTGAAGAGATCCTGTTGAACCTGTTGCCCCGATATGTAGGCAGCCTGGTATACCATGCCTTGTTGGAAAGCAAGGCCAGTGAGCATGGGGCCAGAATGACCGCTATGGGTAACGCCAGCGAAAACGCCGGCGAGATAATCGATGCCCTGACGCTTAAAATGAACAAAGTCAGACAGGCGGCAATAACGGACGAGATTCTGGATATTGTTGGTGGCGCCGAAGCTCTCAGCAAATAAAGGAGGAAAGTAGAGAATGGCGAATGTGACAATAGGGGAGGTAACACAGGTTATCGGCGCGGTTGTCGATATACGTTTCAAGCCTGGTGAGTTACCGGATCTAATGAACGCTATAACCATTAAGAATGATGAACCCAAGATAGACGTAACCCTTGAGGCTTTCCAATTGCTTGGCAACGATGTCGTTAGATGCGTCGCCCTGAGCCCTACGGATGGAATGGCCCGCGGCATGGTG
>JAAYJY010000301.1 GCA_012522705.1 Syntrophomonadaceae bacterium
CAAATATCTGGGCTACAGCTTTTACATCTACCGGGGAGAAGGGAGACTGAGAATCCATCCCAAGAGCGTCATGAAACTCAAGGACAAAGTCCGGGAAGTGACAGGACGCAGCAATGGCATGGGCATCGAAGAACGCAAAACCAGACTGAACAGCATTATTCGAGGCTGGATGAATTACTTCAAACTGGCGGATGCCAAGAGCCTGATACAGGGATTGGATGAATGGATAAGAAGCCGCATACGAATGGTAACCTGGAAGCGATGGAAAAGAGTGCGTACACGCTTTGAGAACCTCAAACGTGCAGGAATCACGGAAGAACAGGCATGGATGTGGGCAAATACGAGAAAGGGCTATTGGCGCATTGCCCATAGCCCAATCTTATCAAGAGCCCTATCTAACGAAAGGTTTAAGCGTGGCGGATACCTCAGTCTGGTGGAATGTTACTCTGCGAAGTAAGTGTGAACTTTGGAACCGCCGCTTGCGGAACCGCATGAGCGGTGGTGTGGGAGGTCGGCCACTCAATTAATGGGTGGTCTCCTACCCGATTGGACACTTTTAGTTCGAAGGAGTTTTACCAAGGTTTACAGGAGTGCTGGAGTGCTGGCCAGGTTGAGCCGGAGCTGACCGGAGATAACGCGGTTCCGCAAGACAATTCTTGATAAAGATGCCAAAGCAAACGCAGATAAAAATAAAAACCGGGCTTCATAAGCGCTCGGTTTTTTGTTGTCATCCTAAGCGGAGCGAAGGATCTTATGAAATAGAACAATGATCCACCCTTTCCCAGTGAGAGGGTATTTGTTTGTGGATAAGAGTGGATGAAGAGAGAAATGCGATAGGGAAAACAAATATTATGCCGCCTGCGGGCATATATAAGGAATATCAGTACCGGGGAGGGCTGGGATTGCTTGAGCATGTGATTATTATTAAGAGAAAACCTGGCAGCATTGTGTTGGCCGCAGTATTGCTGCCCTTGCTGTGTTTGTGGGGTACCACCGTTCATCCGCCCGATGAGCGGGCGGTTATAGCCTACTCGCTGGCCAATCGGGTAATAGTCGTCGATGCCGGTCATGGTGGTTTTGATCCTGGTGCCATCGGGCCGGCCAAGAATGCCGAAAAGGATATCACCCTGGCTATCAGCAATAAACTGGCGTATCATTTGAGTCAATCAGGAGCGTTGGTGATAAGTACCCGGGATGAAGATGAGGACCTGGCCGGGGATAATTTCTCGGGGACCCTTTTGCAGAGGAAGAGGAAGGATTTGGCGGCGCGGGTAGCTGTGGCTGAGGAGAATAATGCTAACTTGTTCGTAAGCATCCATACCAATGCCGATGTCAGCCCCCGCTGGTTTGGAGCCCAGACTTTCTACAGCGCCAACAGTGAAGCGGCCAAGCAGATAGCCGAAGCAATTCAGGCTGAATTGATCGCCCAATTGGGGAATACTACCCGCAAAGCCAAAACGGGCAACTATTATATCACGGAAAAGACCAATATGACAGCGGTCATTGTGGAGGTAGGCTTTCTTTCCAATCCTCAGGAAGAGAAGTTGCTCAGCGATGATCAATACCAGGAGAGAGTGGCCTATGCTGTATTTTGTGGTATCGCAAAAGCATATCTTGACCGATAATTAAGCTAGGCGAAGATAATATGTTAATCGAGGAGGGAGCCAAATGATCACTTATGCAGCATTAATGCCGCACCCACCCATAGCCGTCCCGGAAGTTGGCGGGGAAAGGGCTCAAGAGGCCAGCCTCACTATCCGGGGTATGCAAGCGGCAGCCCAAAAATTGGTCCTAACCCAACCAGAGACGGTGATATTCTTAACCCCGCATGGAAATGTCTTTGCCGATTGTCTGACCTGCCTGATTGAACCCCATTTGTACGGAAACCTGGCTGCCTTCGGGCACCCGGAGGTAGCTTTCAGCTACGTTAACGACCTGAAAATGGTCAAGACGGTGGGAGTTCTGGCGGAGAAGCAGGGGATCAACATTATCGGTATAGATAAGAATACGTCCTCCCGCCATAATCTCAACCCATCCCTCGATCATGGCATTCTGGTACCGCTTTACTACCTGAAGCAGGCAGGACTGGGGGACAAGCCTATCGCGGCCATTAGTATCGGCATGTTGGACAATCTACAGCTGTACTCAGTAGGAAAAATTATTCAGGAGGCGGCTCAAACGGTTGGACGCAGGGTAGCCGTAGTCGCGTCCGGCGATATGTCTCATCGGCTGAAAGACGAGGGACCCTATGATTTTCATCCCGACGGGAGCCGTTTTGATCTTATGGTCAAGGACCTCATAGCCTGTGCCGATGCGGAAGGGTTGCTCGATTTGCCGTCAAAATTGGTAGATAACGCAGGACAATGCGGTTACCCGTCCATTATCATCATGTTGGGTTCACTGGATGGATTTCAATTACACCCCGAAGTCTTTAGTTATGAAGGGCCTTTCGGGGTTGGCTACCTGAACGCCGGCATAAAACCGGGCCGGCCGGTACCCAGCATACTCGACCATTTGATCAGGAAACAGGCGGAATCGGCCGAAGCCAGGCGGCAAAATGAGTCTGCCCCGGTAAGATGGGCCCGCCAAACCTTGGAGAGTTACCTACAGGGGGGCAAAACCGTGGATCGGCCCAATGACATGGATGAATTTGAGCGCCAACGGGCCGGGGTCTTTGTATCTCTGAAGAAAAATGGTCAGCTGCGAGGCTGTGTCGGGACCTTCCAGCCGGTTTATGATAACATCGCCGAAGAGATTAAGCATAACGCGATTGCGGCCGGGTTAAGAGATCCACGCTTTTCCCCGGTGACAGTCCAGGAACTGTCTGGCCTGGCTTACTCAGTGGATGTGCTCACCCCTCCCGAGCCCGCCCGGCGTGAGGATCTTGACCCGCGCCGCTACGGGGTTATTGTGCGCCACGGTGGTCGGAGCGGACTGTTGCTTCCCGACCTGGAGGGGGTAGATACGGTGGACCAGCAGTTGAACATTGCTCTGCAGAAGGCAGGGATATCTCCCGGGGAAAAGTATTCCATACAGCGTTTCGAAGTGAAGCGATTTAGCTGAGGCTCAACCTTCCATATCAAGGAGGTGGAAATCGTGGCAGATGCCCAAGCCAGGTATTTGGAGATTTTGGATGCGGGTGTAGTGCGTTGCACTTTGTGTCCGCATCATTGTCGCTTGAAAGAAGGACAAGCTGGCATATGCCGGGTGAGAAGCAACCAGAACGGCAGTCTGCTGACCCACAACTATGGGGAAATAACCTCGCTGGCCTTGGACCCGATAGAAAAGAAACCTCTCTTCCACTTCTATCCCGGCACTTACATCTTGTCTGCGGGTAGTTACGGTTGTAACCTTGGGTGCAGTTTCTGCCAGAACTGGTCGATCGCTCACGGCACTCCTCCTACTACCTATACAGAACCGGGAAAGCTAGTAGAAATAACCAACTCCTGCCGCCAGGATGGTTCCATTGGCTTGGCCTTTACCTACAATGAACCATCGATCTGGTACGAATATATTATGGATGTAGCCCCGAAGCTTAAAGGAGCGGGACTTAAGACAGTCATGGTAACCAATGGCTATATAGAAAAACAACCGTTGGAGGACCTGCTTACCTGCATCGATGCTTTCAACATCGATGTCAAAGGATTTAATGAACTTTTTTACCCACAAATGTGCAAAGGACGGTTGGAGCCGGTCAAGAAAACGGTCGAGAGAGCCATCGGCCGGGCCCATGTGGAGATTACCACCTTGCTGATACCGGGTAAGAACGATAGTGAAACTGAGATAGAGGCTTTGGCCCAATGGCTGGCATCCCTGGACCGGCAAACCGTCCTGCATCTGTCTAAATATCACCCCGATTACAAATTGGATCTGCCGGCCACGCCCACGACAACTATCATGCGGGCGCGGGAGATTGCCCTGGAGTACTTGGATTTCGTATTCACCGGTAATATGCCCGGGGAAGAGAACAACACCCATTGTCTGAGCTGTGGGCACGAACTCATCCAACGTAATGCTTACCGGATAAAAATGCCCGGAATCGTGGATCGGCGCTGCGGCCGATGCGGGGCGGAGTTGGAGCACATAAAAGGATTGTAATTCAGGGAACCATATAAAATGCCGGGAGAAGGTTTCTCCCGGCATTTTATATGAAAGCTTCCGGAACCTGCCCGGAAGGCTGTTCATGCAGGCGGCAGGCGCCTGCAATTTAGAATATGAACATCAACGGTAAAATGTTACTGGTTAAAAAACCAATAGTACCCTCTGCTTCCGGGCTGGCAGAGGTAGCCGGCCGGTTCTGGAAAACGAAAGGCGCCTAACGGTAAGCTGCTGCCGGCGATCGATGCCAATCCGCGCTGCATTGGTTGTGTGGTGACCCGCGGCTAGCGGGTCAATACCATTTATATAACTCAAAGTTATGGGCTAAAATGTTAATAAAGAGCCGCGTTTATGCTGAATCATAGAACGGGAAGGAAGTGATCACTTTGACCAAGGAAAAACCGCCGCTTACTTTTTACTGCATCACCACATGAACGACCTGTCGGAAGGCCAGGGCCTGGCTGGATGAACATCATGCACCATACGTATATCGCGATCTGATCAAGGCTCCTCTGAGCGATGACGAATTGCAGGGTTTGGCCCGGGTGGCCAATACCACAATCACCGAGATGGTCAACCCCAAGAGCCAAGTATACAAGAAGCTGAAACCCGACCTGGCAGCCATGAACGAGCAAGAAATAATCCGGCTGATCAGTGGCGAACCCAGGATAATGAGACGGCCGGTGCTCAGCGATGGGCAGCGCTTGGTGACCGGTTTTTCTGAAGAGGCTTTTCAAACGATGCTGTCGTAGATTTGATTTGACTGGTTGCTGATCCAAGCAACGACATCTTAAGGGAGGGACAGCATGCTGGAGATACCGGAAGCGACTGTCTTGGCTGAACAGATCAAGGACACCATGACAGGGAAAAGGATCGTCGGGATAATCACTGCTCAAAGCCCTCATAAATTCGCCTGGTTCAGCGGCGAACAGGAAGAATATCAGCAATTGTTGATTGGACAAGCCATCGACGGAGCATTGGCACACGGCGGGATGGTGGAGATACAGGCTGGCCCGGCACGCCTGCTCTTCGGAGACGGCGTAAACCTGCGCTTCCATACCAGAGGTGACAAGAGGCCGTCCAAGCTCCAGCTGTTGATAGATTTTGAAGACGGCACCGCGTTCAGCGCCTCGGTACAAATGTATGGCGGCCTGTGGTGTTTTCAGGAAGGCAGGTTTGAGAATCCTTATTATCAGGTGGCAGTCCGGAAGCCTTCACCGCTGGGAACCGAATTTGACCGTGCCTATTTCGATACGTTGCTGGATGGAGCTGAGGCAGGCAAAATGAGCGCCAAGGCATGGCTGGCTACCGAGCAGCGCATCCCTGGGCTAGGCAATGGTGTGTTGCAGGATATCCTTTATAACGCCCTTATCCACCCCAAGCGTAAGATTGGCTCTTTTAATGAGGATGAAAAGGAAGCCCTGTTTGGAGCGATCAAGGACACCTTGGCCGAGATGGCAGTCAGAGGCGGGCGTGATACCGAAAAAGATCTCTTCGGAAAGGCGGGTGGGTACAAAACCAAGGTCAGTAGATTGACAGTGGGGAGCACCTGCTGGGTATGTGGGGGCACAATCAGGAGGGAAAGCTATATGGGCGGCAGCATTTACTATTGTGATCAATGCCAGAAGGTTTGATTGAAAGCATCTTGTTCATCGGCTATATACAAAAGACGCGTATAAAAAAGATAGCTAACTGCGGAGGCCCAACTTAAGATAACCCGGGTATTGGTGAGTCTAACCTCATTGTTGTTAATAGGCCTATTCTGAGATGGCTATGATGAAAAAAGGGAACTGGTGTAATACCCCCTCCCCCCCCGCTTCCTTAGAATGCCTCAATACCGTATGGGCTGACACCGCCAGTTCAGGGATTAAAACTCTCCGAAACTGGCACCAGGTGCTCCGCAGACGGGGCAGCGGCCCGGGGCTTCATTTTCCTCCCCATATCCGCACACAGGGCAGAGATAGAATTTGTCCATGTCCATATCCTAGTTGTTTAAGACGGCGGCCAGGGCTTTTTCATACAACTTGTGATGAACATCCTTAGTATCCAGTGATATGTGTTCCGCTCCCGGTGAGCGTTTCATTGCATCATTTGGGCAAAGGTGCGGCGGCTTAATTCCAACACCAACTGCTCCTGAACATCTGACAATGAACGGTGAATCGGACAGGCGGCGGCATATTGCTTGCTGCAATGGTATTCGTCTTCCAAGCAACGATTAAGTTGTATGTGACCTTCAATAGCCTCGATAACATCCAGCAAACTGATATCCTGGGGTTGCCGGGCCAGGGCATACCCGCCGCCCACACCGCGCTGGGACTTGACTATGCCTGCTTTGGTCAGACGGGGCATGATCTTAAGCAGGAAGCGAATAGGGATCACCTATTGTTCAGAAATCGTCTGGGCATCCACCCATTCCTGGCTGTCCCGGTAGGTGAGGTATAGCACCGCCCTGAATCCGTAATCGGTAGCCTGATTGATATTCATAACCCGCCTCGCAAAAATACACCGAATGAGTGTATTTAAAAAAAAAGGATAAATCGTTTGTCAATTGTCAAACAAGGTAATGGAAAAAAAACAGGGGACAGTGCATCAATAAAAATGAACTGAGCGTAGGGTGGACTGAAAAAATATTCGCATATTATATGGTGGGAAGAATAACAAGGTGCGTGCGGCCGATGTTGCTTGCCCCCCAATCGAATAGGTGGCACCAAGATAACGAGGTGATTTGCAGAGCCGAAAAAATATGTATTGGCAGAGCATAGCCGATTTCTGTTTGCAAGGTTATGCAAGCGAGTGTATAATTACAACCATGTTACGAATAAAGGGAGGCGCATCATGTATTCAGTTGGCATTATTGGCGATGGATATACGGCAGCCGAGCTATTGCGCTTGATCGCTGGTCACGATGAGATGCAGGCAGTGGCAGTTACTTCCACTGAGAATATCGGGCGCCGGGTAGATTTGATATACCCCCATTTGAGATCATTTACTGATTTGACCTGTACGCCCACTGATCTGAAAGTGCTCCAGCAACAATGCGATGCCGTTTTTCTGGCCTTGCCCCACGGTCTTTCGGTACCGATGGTCAAGGAATTGGCTGGAGCAGGACTTAAATGCGTCGATCTGGGAGCTGATTTCCGCCTCAAAGACGTGGCCGTCTATGAAAAATATTATGAAACAGTGCATGCTGCTCCGGAAATGTTGCCGGATGCTGCATATGGTATACCTGAGCTATACCGGGAGCAGATTAAAAAGTCCGCTATAATCGCCAATCCCGGGTGTTTCCCGACTTCAGCCATTCTGCCGTTGGCTCCTTTGCTGCAAGCTGGAGTGATAGAAAGTCGTGGCATTGTGGTGGATTCCAAAAGCGGAGTTTCCGGAGCTGGCAAGGGCCTCCAAGCGACCTCTCACTTCTGCGAAGTGAATGAAGGCTTCAAGGCCTATGGAGTAGGGACGCACCGGCACGGTCCGGAGATTGCCCAGGAACTGAGTTTCGCAGCCGGGGTTCCGGTAGCGATGATTTTCACTCCCCACTTGGTGCCAATGAATCGGGGCATTTTAAGCACCTGTTATGCGCAGCTGAAAAAGGGAGTTGCCCCAGGTCGAGTCAGGGAGGTACTGGAGGACCAATACCGGGATGAGTTCTTCGTGGATATACTTCCACCGGGGGTATTCCCCAGCACTAAATGGGTATACGGCAGCAACATGGTGCAGATAGGGGTCTATGCCGATGATGACAGCGGTCAGGTAATGCTTGTTTCCGCTCTCGACAATCTCTGCAAAGGGGCATCCGGGCAGGCCATCCAAAACCTGAATCTGATGCTGGGGATCGAGGAGACTAAAGGACTGAGGTTGGCTGGAGTTCACCCCTAGCCTTTTAAGCATTTGTGGAGACATCTCCGGTTGTTATTAGCGACGACAGAAGGGGTTAAGATATGCAAATTATAGATGGTTCGGTTACGGCTCCGCAGGGATTTCTGGCTCAGGGCGTCGAGGCCGTGATCAAGAAAACCGACAAAAAAGACGTAGCCATCATTTACTCTACCCACCCGGCCAAGGCAGCGGGAGTTTTTACTACCAATATCGTACGGGCCGCCTGTGTGGATGTGGACCGGAGTCACCTGGAGAATGGATATGCCCAGGCTATCGTGGCCAACAGCGGTAACGCCAATGCCTGTACGGGCCAGTCTGGTTGGGATGACACCCTTGCAATGGCACGACTGACTGGCCAGTTGTTGGATGTCGATCCCCATAACGTCCTGGTTGCCTCCACTGGGGTTATCGGGGTAGCCATGCCCATGGAACGCATAGAACAAGGCATTCGCGCTGCTGCGGCTGGTCTTTCCCGCCAAGGGGGCGCCAATGCCGCCGAGGCTATCATGACTACCGACTTGGTCAGCAAGCAGATAGCGGTGGAGATCGAAATAGGCGACCACCCGGTGCGGATCGGTGCCATCGCCAAGGGCTCAGGGATGATACATCCCAACATGGCTACCATGTTGAGTTTTATTACTACCGATGCAGTGATCAGCACCCAGTGTTTGCAGCAGATGCTGGCGGCGTCCACCGACCAATCTTTCAATATGATAAGTGTGGACCGCGATACTTCCACCAACGATATGGTTTTGATCCTTGCCAGCGGTTTGGCCGGCAATGAATGCATAGATAGTCCAAACAGCGCGGTTGGCAAGGCATTCCAGAAAGCCCTGGATTATGTGTGCACCAGTCTGGCTAAAAAGATTGCCCGGGATGGAGAGGGCGCCACCCGGCTTATAGAGGTCGAGGTGATCAATGCGGATAGTCAGACTGTTGCCCGTACCGTAGCTCGATCGATAACCGCATCCAACCTTACTAAGGCGGCAGTCTTCGGTGAAGATGCCAATTGGGGGCGCATTCTGGCGGCGGCTGGCTACTCCGGGGCTCGGTTCGATCCCGGCCAGGTTGATATTTATCTGGGTGGTGTGCAGATGGCCGCTGATGGGATGGGCTTTGAATTTGACGAGGAAAGGGCCTGCTGGGAATTACAGAAGGACCCGGTAGTCATCCGGGTGGATATGAAAAGCGGACAGGAGCGGGCCACGGCCTGGGGTTGTGACCTGACCTACGAGTATGTAAGGATCAATGCTGCCTACCGGACCTAGGCGGCAGAATTGAGTGGATGAACCGATAGGCAACCAAATCCTGATGAAAAAAGGTTATTGAGCTGGTTGGAGGGAAGCAATGTGAAATCAGCCCTGGAAAAGGCGGAAATATTGGTCGAGGCCTTGCCTTATATCAAACAATTCTATGGCCGGCGGGTGGTTATCAAGTACGGCGGGGCGGCCATGACCGATGACTGCCTGAAACAGAAGGTAATGCAGGATATTGTGCTGATGAAATACGTGGGTATGCACCCCATAGTGGTACATGGGGGAGGACCGGAGATAAATGCCATGCTCAAGCGGTTGGATATAAAAAGCAGTTTCGTCAACGGGCTGCGGGTCACTGATGCCGATGCCATGGAAGTGGTGGAGATGGTGCTGGGCGGCAAGGTCAACAAACAGATTGTCAGCGGGATCAACGCCAGCGGAGGGAAGGCCATCGGTATGTCCGGAAAAGATGGAGGCCTGATCGAGGCTGATTTCGCTGATGCCAGCGGAGCGATGGGTTTTGTAGGCGAAGTCAGGAACGTCAACCCCGAGATCATAGAGACGGTGATCAATAATGGCTATATCCCGGTAATAGCTCCCATCGGAGTAGATGCGCAGCAGAGAAGTTACAACATCAACGCCGATCTGGTGGCGGCGGCCCTTGCCGTGGCCATGAAGGCTGACAAACTGGTATTGCTGACTGATGTTCCCGGCCTGTTGATGGATGCCCAAGATCCAGACAGCCTCATATCAGTTCTTAAAGTGGGCGAGGTCCCCGACTATATCGACCGCGCAGTGATAGCCGGAGGCATGATACCCAAGGTACAGTGCTGTGTGGAAGCTGTACAAGGCGGCGTGGGACGCACCCACATCATCGACGGCCGGGTTCCCCATTCCATCCTGTTGGAGATATTTACGAATAAAGGGGTGGGCACCATGGTAACGTGGTGATGCGAAGACTCGATCAGGGAAGGAGAACATGAAGATGACCAATCAATCGATTCTAAATAAGGGCCAGCAATATGTAATGAACACCTACAGCCGCTTTCCGATAGCTTTGGTGAGGGGTTCGGGATCTTCTGTATGGGATGCGGACGGCAATGAGTACCTGGATTTCCTGGGCGGTATAGCGGTATGCGTACTGGGCCATTGCGATCCAGGTTTGCAGGCCGCCCTTAATCAACAGACTGCCCAGCTTTGGCATGTTTCCAACTTGTACTGGATACAGCCCCAGGTGGAGCTGGCCGAGAAACTCGTCAAATTGTCCGGTTTGGGCAAGGCGTTCTTCTGCAACAGTGGGGCTGAGGCCAACGAAGCGGCCCTGAAGTTGGCCCGCAAATACCATTATCGCCAGGACCAGCCTCAACGGAACCAATTCATAGTATTTAACGATTCTTTTCACGGCCGCACCCTGGCTACGGTAACTGCCACCGGTCAGAAGAAATACCAGGAGGGCTTTGCTCCGCTGCCGGCGGGATTCGTATATGCTGATTATAATAGCCTGGAGTCGGTGCGGCGACTGATAAATGAGGAGACTGCCGCCATAATGCTGGAACCGGTACAAGGGGAGGGGGGGATACATCCTGCCCGATCCGAATTTTTAACTGAGATCCGCCAGCTGTGCGACCGGGAAGGCATACTGCTCATATTTGATGAGGTGCAGAGCGGGATAGGCCGCTGCGGTACGTTTTTTGCCTATCAATCCTATGGTATAAAACCCGATATTGTAACCTTGGCCAAAGGTTTGGGCGGGGGATTCCCAATCGGGGCCATGCTGGCTAGTGATCAGGCGGCGGACGGTTTTGCACCCGGCGACCATGCGTCCACTTTCGGCGGAACCCCGTTGGCCACCGCGGTGGCCAATTATGTCACGGAGACGGTGAGCTCCCCCCATTTCCTGGAAGAGGTCCAATCAAGAGGTGCTTACCTGCGCCAGAGACTCAACAGTCTCACCGACACGCGAATAATAGAAGTCAGAGGTATGGGCCTGATGTTAGGCATCGAATTCGACCGGGAGGTCCGGGACCTGGTAGAGATATGCATGAATTTGGGCTTGCTGCTGATTGGGGCCGGACCCCAAGTGCTGCGTTTTGTGCCTCCATTGAACATCACCACAGCTGAGATCGATCAGGCGTTGGCAATACTACAGGCTGCTCTGAAGGAATGGCAATAAAATAGTTGGAAGGATGGGCTTGACGATGCAGGTCAGTGACAAACTGAAAGGCCGGGATTTTATCAGTATCCATGATTACAGCGCGGACGAGGTAGCCTACCTACTGGAAGTAGGATTGGAATTGAAAAAATTGCAGAAACAGAGTGTCCCGCACCCTCTGCTGGCTGGCAAGACCCTGGGGATGATCTTTCAAAAGTCGTCCACCCGCACCCGGGTAGCCTTTGAGGTGGGAATGTACCAGTTGGGTGGATATGCATTATTTCTAAGCCCCAAGGATATCCAATTGGGGCGGGGAGAGACGGTAAAAGACACCGCTCTGGTGTTGTCGAGGATGCTGGATGGCATTATGATTCGGACCTTTGCTCATGACGAGGTATTGGAGCTGGCCCACTGGGCTTCGATTCCGGTCATTAATGGTCTGACTGACCTGCTTCACCCCACCCAGGTGATCGGCGATCTTATGACGGCCCAGGAGCACAAGGGGCGCCTGCAGGGATTGAAATTGGTTTACATCGGCGATGGCAACAACGTAGCTCATGAATTGCTTTACGGATGCGCCAAGGTGGGTATGGACATGACCATAGCCTGTCCTCCTGGATTTGAACCCGATTCCCAGGTATTGGCGATGGCCCGCCAGGACGCTCAATTCAGCGGGGCACGCTTGGAAGTGGTGGAGAACCCCTGGGAAGCAATAAAGGGAGCCGATGTGGTCTATACGGATGTCTGGGCCAGTATGGGTCAGGAAGGTGAAGCTGAAGAAAAGGAGAAACAATTCCTGTCCTACCAGATCAATCAGGCCTTGCTGGCAGCGGCTAATCCCGACGCCATCGTGATGCACTGCCTGCCGGCCAAACGCGGCAAGGAAATAACTGATGAGGTGATGGATGGACCGCAATCGGTTGTTTTCTATGAATCCGAAAACCGCCTCCACGCCCACAAGGCCATCATGGCTGTAACCATGTGAGGCATCCTTTGCCATGGATGAGTTAAATATAGAGTTGGTTAGTGAAGCTGATATACCGGCGATGTTGGTACTATGGAGAAATACGCCGGGTTTGGGAGTTGGTGATGAAGAGGCATCTCTGCAGAACTTTATCCGGCGCAATCCCACCACATGCCTGTTGTTGAAGTCGGGGGGGGTCATAGTAAGCACGGTTTTGGGAGGATTTGATGGCAGGAGGGGCTATATCTACCATTTGGCCGTACACCCCGACTATCAGCGCAGGGGTTGGGGAAGGAAAATGCTGCAGGAGGTCATTATGCGACTGGAGGAGTTGAAGGCAGAGAAGATTCATTTGTTCGTTTTCGAGGATAATCAAGGCGCCAAGGCCTTTTATGAAAGACAGGCCTGGATCAGAAGGCATGACATTCAAGTTTACTCAATAAACACCAATAAATAAAAAAGCGAAGGGGCATGTAGGTTGAAAAAGGATCGTGTAATCATCATGGGGGCCGCTGGGCGGGATTTCCACAACTTCAACACCTATTTCCGCAACAATAACGACTACGAGGTGGTAGCCTTTACCGCTACCCAAATACCGGATATTGAAGGCAGGGTCTATCCAGCCAGTATCGCCGGGGAGCTGTATCCAGAAGGGATACCCATCTATCCCGAAGGAGAACTGGATTCCCTGATCGATAAATTCGGAGCTGATCAGGTGGTTTTTGCGTACAGTGACGTATCCCATCAATACGTAATGCATAAAGCCTCCCAGGTGTTAGCTTCTGGTGCAGATTTTCGGCTGATGGGACCAGACAAGACCATGGTCAAATCCAAAGCCAAGGTAATCGCGGTAACTGCGGTAAGAACTGGCAGCGGTAAGAGTCAGACCACCCGCTATGTGGCGAAAGCCCTCGTTGAAATGGGCAAGAAAGTGGCCATAATCAGACATCCTATGCCTTACGGCAACCTGGAGGAGCAGGTGGCCATGAGATTTGGCAGTTATGAGGATTTGGACAAATATAATTGTACGATCGAAGAAAGGGAAGAATTTGAGCCGCATATCGATAATGGCATGGTGGTATTTGCCGGAATTGACTACCAGGCTATCCTGGAAAAAGCTGAACAGGAAGCGGACGTGATACTGTGGGATGGCGGCAATAACGACTTGCCCTTTTATAACTCCGATCTCCACATTGTGGTAGTGGATCCGCATCGAGCCGGCCACGAAACTACGTATCATCCCGGGGAAACAAATCTGAGAATGGCTGACATAGCTATAATCAACAAGATTGATTCCGCCGATCCCCTGGAAGTGGAAAAAGTCAAAAAGACGATTGCGGCCATAAACCAGAAAGCCAGGATAATAATGGCCAATTCCCCTATTGCCGTTGACGATCCGGGAGCAATAGCCGGCAAGAAGGTCCTGGTGGTAGAGGATGGCCCCACACTTACTCATGGAGACATGGCCTACGGGGCTGGCGTTATTGCTGCTGAAAAACTGGGCGCAGCCGAGCTGATCGACCCGCGCCCTTACGCGGTCGGAACCATCAGAGATACTTTTGCCAAGTATGATCATCTATCCAGGCTCCTGCCCGCCATGGGTTACGGAAAATTGCAGATCGAGGAACTGGAAAACACCATTAATAATTCTCCGGCGGAATTGGTGGTAATAGGAACTCCCATAGATTTAAGGAGAATCATGAAGTTGGACAAACCAGCCCTTCGAGTCAGATATGACTTGGAAGAAGTGGGTAAAAGTGAATTGGTGGATATCCTGGCGAGAATCGTGAACGGAGAATAGGTTGTGAGGATGAGAATAATGGCCACGGCCAGGAACAATTCGGTTTTAGTTCACTTGTAGGGCTGTCAACCGGTTCGGACTGCATCTTAAGGTGAAGGCCTCATCTGGAAAATAACTAGCGAAAATAAAACAAATCCTCGCAAGGTTTAGAAGCCTGCCGGAAATTGCGGACTGCGGTACGCTTATCCGGCAGGCCTTTTTTAAGTGTAGATTGGGACAAATTTTATTAAAAGAGTATTGCATAATAAATATTATTCCATATACTATATATAGCGTTTATGTAAGCAAATAAACCATATATATAGCGTTATGGAATGGAGAGGATTGAATGGACATCACCAAGATAAGGAAGAGAGATGGCCGCTTAGTGCCTTTTGAAAAGGAAAAGCTCACCAATGCCATCTTTAAGGCGGCTCGGGCCGTAGGGGGTAAAGACTACCGGACCGCAGAGAGTCTGGCGGAAAAAGTCATGGACATCGCACAATATGTCGACGATGACGAGATTGCCACAGTTGAGGGCATACAGGATCTGGTCGAAAAGGTGCTGGTCAAGAACGGCCACTACAAAACGGCCAAGGCATACATATTGTACCGCAGGCAGCATGAAACCCTGCGCAACGCCGACCAGCTACTGGCCAACAACAACCAGATCATAGCCAATTATCTGGGCCGCCACGACTGGCGGGTGAAGGAAAACTCCAATATGACTTATTCTCTGCAGGGGATGAACTTCCATCTTTCCTCGGTCATAGTATCCCAGTATTGGCTTGATCAGATCTACACTCCCCAGATGAAGGAAGCCCAGCAAAGCGGGGATATACACATCCATGACCTGGGTATTCTGGGCGTATATTGCGTAGGCTGGGATATCCACGATCTGCTCCTGGAGGGATTCAAAGGAGTGCGGGGTAAGGTAGCCAGCGGGCCAGCTAAACATTTCCGCTCCATCTTGGGACAGATAGTCAACTTCTTTTTCACCCTGCAGGGGGAGGCAGCTGGCGCCCAGGCCTTTTCCAATTTCGATACCCTGTTGGCTCCGTTCATCCGGTATGATGGGCTTGATTACAAATCGGTCAAACAGTGTCTGCAGGAATTTGTCTTCAACATGAACGTTCCTACCCGGGTAGGATTCCAGACTCCCTTCACCAATGTGACCATGGATCTCAAAGTACCGGGGTTCATGAAGGACGAGCCGGTTATCATCGGCGGGAAGTTCATGGATGCCACCTATGGAGAATTTCAGGCGGAGATGGATATCTTCAATCAAGCCTTCGCAGAAGTTATGATGGATGGCGATGTAGAGGAGCGGGTGTTTACCTTCCCCATCCCCACCTATAATATCACCGAGGATTTCGACTGGACCAATCCCGCCTACAATAAGATCTGGGAGATGACTGCCAAGTATGGCATACCCAACTTCTCCAACTTCGTCAACTCAGACATGAGCCC
>JAAYJY010000302.1 GCA_012522705.1 Syntrophomonadaceae bacterium
ACCTGTCATTCCGAGCGTAGTACCTGTCATTCCGAGCGTAGTACCTGTCATTCCGAGCGTAGTACCTGTCATTCCGAGCGTAGTACCTGTCATTCCGAGCGGAGCGAGGAATCTCAGCCTGGATTAGACTCTTCACTTCGTTCAGAGTGACAGTGTTTGCATTAGACTCTTCGCCTCGCTCAGAGTGATATATGAACGTTCAGAGTGAGAGCTCATAGTGATTTGGTTATAAGAGAGCAGGGGGATAAGTTGAAAAAACTCTCGGTGGTCATACCGGTATATTATAATGAAGGTTCTCTCCCGGAATTGTTTGCAGAATTGATGCGGGTGGAGGATATCCTAAGACGCAGCCGGGGTATCGAATTGGAACTGCTCTTCGTGGATGATGGTTCTGGCGACAACTCCTTCGTTGAACTAATGAAAATCAAGCAAATTCGGCCTGATACCTGCGTGGTTAAGCTGGCTCGTAATTTTGGCGCCATTCACGCCGTCAAGACCGGCCTCCAGTACGTTACCGGGGATTGTTTCACTATGCTGGCCGCCGATCTGCAGGACCCGCCGGAACTACTGGTGGAGATGGCGGACAAATGGCTGGCCGGCTCCAAATTCGTCATTTGCGTGCGGGAATCACGCCAGGACCCGCTGCTGAGCAAAGCCTTCGCCCGCCTCTATTACGGGATCCTGCGCCTGACTGTGACCAAAACCTATCCCTCCGGCGGTTTCGATCTGGCCTTGATGGACGAACTCCTTCTGCCCTATCTGCAGCGCAGCGGCAAGAACATCAATATAAGCCTGTTTGCCTTCTGGCTGGGCTTTGAACCGGAAGTAATCTATTATGAGCGCCGGGAGCGAGTCCATGGCAAGTCCCGCTGGACCTTCTCCAAGAAATTCACCCACCTGCTGGACTCCATCCTGGGATTTTCGGTGGTGCCGATAAGGATCATATCATTTACCGGGTTGATCGTGGCCTTGCTTAGTTTTATTTATGGGATAGTGTTGGTCTTCAATGCCAGTGTCAATCACGTGATCGTTCCCGGTTTTACCACTATCGCCACCCTGGTAGCGTTTCTGCTGGGTCTGATCATCATAATGCTGGGGATCATCGGCGAGTATCTGTGGAGGGTATTCGATGAGGTAAACCGGCGCCCGGAATATGTAATCCATGAAGTTTACTAAAATTAACCTCCGCGAATTTGCCGGTTTCGGGCTGGTGGGAGCGGCCAACACGGTGGTGACCTATGGTCTCTATGCAGTGCTGCTGTTCCTTTTTTCATATAAGGTTTCCTATAGCCTGGCTTATGTCAGCGGCATCCTTATTTCCTATTATATGAACAGCCGCCTGGTGTTCCACGAACCGGTCTCTTTGCTTAAGTTTATCAAGTACCCGATTGTTTATGTAGTTCAATACATACTGGGAATAGTGGTTCTTTATGTGGCCATCGATGTCCTGGGCTTCAGCCAATGGCTGGCCCCCCTGTTAGTGATTGCAATCAGCCTGCCGGTCACGTTTGTTCTCAGCAGGTTGATAATCAAAGGGCGGGTGTGGGCACGTGGTTGACGCGGAGGAAAAATGATGACGGTATGGGGATTCCTCTGGGGCAGGGACGAAAACAGATTAAACGTCCTACAACTGGAACCGAAACAACTTGCTGCATCAGGCAGGTGTTGTTTCGTCCATGAACTAGGAATTGGAGTTCAATCTACCCTGGTTGATTTCTCCCGGAGCGGAGATCTACAAATCAGTTTAGCGGAGGCGACATGATGAATATGCGGGTACCATTCCTGGACCTGAAAGCGGGATACCTGGATATTAAGACTGAACTGGACCAGTCCTATCAGCGGGTGATGGACTCCGGTTGGTACATAATGGGCGAGGAACTGGCCGCATTTGAGGCTGAGTTCGCCGATTACTGCGGGGCCCAATATTGCATTGGAGTCGGCAACGGACTGGAAGCCCTGCACTTGATTTTAAAGGCATATGGGATCGGACCCAGAGATGAAGTGATCGTTCCCGCCAACACCTATATCGCCACCTGGCTGGCAGTGAGCCAGTGCGGGGCCCTGCCCGTACCGGTGGAGCCGGGGGAATCAACTTATAATATCGACCCGGAGAAGATAGAAGCGGCCATTACCTCCCATACCCGGGCCATCATGCCGGTGCACCTGTATGGCCAGGCAGCGGATATGGATAGGATAAACGACGTAGCAGCCCGCCACCAGTTGAAGGTGGTGGAGGATGGTGCCCAAGGTCATGGGGCGTTGTATAAGGGACGCCGCACCGGAGGTTTAGGAGATGCGGCTGGCTTCAGTTTTTACCCGGGCAAAAATTTGGGCGCTTTTGGGGACGGTGGCGCGGTGGTCTCCAATGATGCAGATTTGGCTGCCCGCATTAGGAGTTTGAGAAACTACGGTTCCCGGGTCAAATATCATAATGAGA
>JAAYJY010000303.1 GCA_012522705.1 Syntrophomonadaceae bacterium
AAGACAATTAATTCGCGAGAAGTTTGAATTACCCCATTCAGACAAGGTGCTTCTTTTTACTGGAAGCATCATCGAGAGGAAGGGGATTGATTTACTGACCGAAGCCTTTCTCCAAATTGCTCCTGATCATCCCGATCTGTATCTATGGCTTATAGGACCTGTCTCCAAAAGCGAGAATGCTTCATTAAATGAAGATTTTGTAGCCAAGATGAAAAAGCAGGTCTCAGCTGCAGGCTTGAGCGATCGTGTTCGGTTCGAGGGATTGGTTTCCGATCGCGGTGACCTTGCTGAAGCTTACCAGGCTGCGGATGTTTTCGTTTTCCCATCACGCATAGAAGGCTTGCCAAATGTTGTTTTAGAAGCCATGTCGAGCGGTCTTCCGGTGATAGTTACTGATCTTCCAGGGCTGAAGGGGGTTGTAGAGTCTGGCGAGAATGGCATCGTGGTTCCCATCGGGGATACTGGCGCTTTGTCGGCGGCAATTTCTGATATCCTTCACAATAATGTGACGGCACAACGAATTGGGCGAAATGCCCGATCGTATATTGAATTAGTTCACGGTTTTGATACATGGCAAAAAGAAATGACATCCTGTTATCAAAAGTTGATGAAATCAGTAACTGAAAGCACTGACTGATATGGTAAGTGAAAATTTAATTGTTTATATATTCGCTGGGATAGTTGGTCTTATCCTACTGTTGTTTATCTTTAAGCAACCCTATCTCGGAATTGCGTTTTCGATTGCGATTCTGCCGATTATCGATATTTTCCCGAGCATTCCACTGTTTTCCTCCATTTCTCTGCCAATCGGTTTAGCCACCTTGGCTGCCTATTTTTTTCGATCGAAAAGACTTGAGAAAAAGGGAAAGAGACGAATGGAGGCAGTCTACCTTCTTGCGCTTGTATTCATTTTTTGGGTCGTTGTCTCGAATCCTGAAGCCGCGATTTTAGGCGAGAACCGGTTTTGGATTTTTACCTTCGCGCAACTCTGGATTTTGATGGTTTTGTCGGGTGAACTTCTCGATACCCCGCAAAAGCAGAAAACAACTATGCTAATGTTTGCCCTGGCGGCAGTAGTCTCAGCGATTTTTGCTATTATGCAAGGTGAAATTTCTGAGGAAGCGGTAAGTTCCATGCGTGTCTCGGGGCTGGCAACAAACGCAAATCAAGCCGCTCGATACTTTGTCATCGCCCTCGTGTTCTTTTATTATTTACGCTCAAAAACCGAAACGCCTTTGTTCAAGATTTTGTATCTGGCTGGCATTCTCATAACTTTTATTGGAGTGTTTTTTACTGTATCCCGATCGGGAATGTTGCTAGTGTTTGGAGCACTCGGGTTGATTCTGATATTCCAACCTCAAGTTAAGAACAAAGTTGGCTTAATAATTCTCACTATCGGTGCCCTTATCGTCTTAAACTTTCTTGCTGAAAGTATATTCAGAATTATCGGTGACATTTTTCCGGCAATCCAGGAAGGGTCCGATACCGTTGGGCTTAGGTACAATCTATGGAGAGCAGGATGGAATATGTGGCTGGATCATCCAATCACCGGCGTGGGAATCGGGCAATACAATCACTTGCTTCGGCGCTATATGATCGGATTCGAGGGGCCGACTGTCGGGTTTGCCTCTCCGCATAACACTTATGTACAGACATTAAGCGAGACAGGCTTTATTGGCTTTGTATTGTTCATGGCGATGCTAATTCGTGCCTTTCAGAACCTTTGGCCTTCGCGTTCAGCGAATAGCGCGGAGTTTGGGAGTCTTCGAGATGCCTGGTTCATTATTTTACTTGTCATTAGCGTAGGGGGCATTAGCATTACGGATCTAGGTAACAAGATATTCTGGATGGTATTTGGCGTCAGCGCGGTTTTCGCAAATAAGGAACCGGTAAAGTCCAAAGAGTCTTCCAGACAAGCTGTCGCTAGAACCTCCGCCACGAGCATCAGGATGCGGCGATGGATGAAAAATTCAAAGTAGCCATCATTGCCGGACAATTGGTCGTTGGCGGAGCGGAACGCCAGCTCTACTTATGGCTCATGCATATGGACAGGAACAAGTTTGATCCATTGGTAATC
>JAAYJY010000304.1 GCA_012522705.1 Syntrophomonadaceae bacterium
CGATACGATCTGGTTCGCCATAGTCGAAGGTAGCATAGTCGTGATAGGGGCTGCCCAGGAAAGCCACCGGTTTGGCGGCGTAGAAGCGGATTTCGTCAGCGAGCCCATCCGGATTGCCGGATATCAGTTGGGCGCAACGGATCACCTTCTCTACATACATTGGTTCCAGCATGGTCTTGCCTCCCTGTATATTAATTTCGGAGCCAGCACCTCAGCCCTATCATAGCAGACCACGGCGGAGCCGCCCAGACCGGAGTCTATATATGCAAACGAGGCGACCTCTGAATTCGGAGAGCTTGGCTTAAAGCTGGGATAGCTGCATATCATTTAGAAAAACAGGGGGAGGGGAGGAGCCGATGAATAATGCCCAGCGGGTGGTCCTGGCCACCAAATCTTGGTTGCCTACAGGCAGGATCCGAGTCAAGTGACGAAATCTGGTCCGGATTGCGGAAAAAGGGCAGCCATGCATTATAATACATGTATAAGGAATCCTGACCCTTTGCAGCTTAACATATGCTGCGGCAGGCCTGCACTCTGAGGGAGGTTACACGATGCGGATATTTACCACCGGAAAAGTGACGGATAACTTCTACATACTGGGCAGCAGCACCTATCCCGTCTACTTGCTGGACCTGCCCAACCACCCGATTATTTTCGAGTCCGGCATAGCCTGCGCCGGGGAGGTATACGTCGAGGCCATCCGGGAGGTACTGGGAAACCGGCAGCCGGCTTTCCTGTTCCTCTCCCACGCTCACTGGGACCATGCCGGCTCGGCCGCTTATCTGAAACAGGCCTTTCCCGCCCTGCAGATCGCTGCATCATCGCTGGCGGCCGAGGTGCTGAAACGGCCCGGCGCGGTGCAGGTCATCACCCAGCTCAACCTGGACGCCAATGACTTGGTCAAGTGGGAGTCCGGTTTCGATCGCGATAGGTTGATAAAACATCCCTTTCAGCCTTTCGCTATCGACCTGGAACTCCGGGATGGACAGGTGGTGGAGGTGGATGAGACTACCAGCATCCAGGTGCTGGCCACCCCCGGCCATACCCGCGATCACCTCAGCTATTACCTGCCCCGGCAGAAGATACTGGTGGCGGCGGAGTCGGGCGGGTATATGAGCAGTTCGGGTAAAATAGAAGCCGAATTTGTGGCCGATTATGACGGCTATATTACCTCATTGGGGCGATTGGCAGAGCTGCCGGCGGAAATCTTGTGCCAGGGCCATAATATCGTGTTCACCGGTCGGGACGAGATAAAAGAGTTCTTCGCTCGATCGGCGCAGGAGGCGGTTCTCTACAAGTACCGAATCTGTGAACTGCTTAATGAGGAGAAAGGCAACAATGACCGGGTGGTGCAGAGGATGAAAGCGGAACGCTACGACCACGTGGAGGGATTCAAACAGGACGAATTCGTCTATACCTTGAACCTGGCCGCTCAGGTCAAGCACATCGCCGACAAATATTTTTAAGGGCATCGATGCCCCGGTTCAGGGCTGGTAACCCCGAAATGAGCCGGCATGGGCCGCCCGCGATTAGTAATGGGATCGTTCAGCAGTACAATAGTGTCCTGCTCATGGGGCTCAACCAGGAAAATGGTGGTGGACCCGATAACCGACTGCCAACAGCAATATGACCAGCGTGGTCAGTCCGACAACTCTCATCCCAGGATTCACCCTGTCATCCCCCGATCAAGACTAGTTGTTGTCAGCGGATACTCAC
>JAAYJY010000030.1 GCA_012522705.1 Syntrophomonadaceae bacterium
GCCTCGGTGGAGGTACTTAATAAGCTGGGGGTCGAGCAGGCCATCGACTTTCTGTCCGCCTGCGGGATCACCTCCATCCAGAAGGAGGACCATAACCTGGCCCTGGGCCTGGGAGGTATGAGCAAGGGAATATCTCCGCTGGAGATGGCGGCCGCTTATACTATTTTTCCCAACCAGGGCAAACGGCCGGGTATCCACACTGTAATCAAGGTGGTGGACAGCAAAGACAAGGTCCTGTTTAAGGATGAGACCGTCTCCCAGCGGGTGATGAATACCGGCAATGCCAAAACCATGGACGGCATCCTCAAGAAGGTAGTCAGCTCCGGCACCGGTTCCAATGCCCGAATAGCCATCGCCAGCGGGGGCAAAACCGGAACGACTGAAGGGGCGGCCGGGCAGAACACCTCCCGTGACCTATGGTATGTAGGGTACACTTCGGAATTGGTTACGGCGGTATGGGTGGGCAACAGCGACAATTCAGAGATAAAAGGGTTTGGAACCTATGGCGGCTCCGTATCCGGACCGATCTGGAAGGATTATATGAACCGGTTGATTGGCCAAGGTGTATTTAAAGAGACTCGCGTATCAGAAGATGATGACGAGGAAGAGACAACTCTGGATGAAATCGGCCAACCGGATGAAACTGAGATCCAGCCACCGGATGAAGAGGAGCAGCCGGACGAAACCGAGCCAACCAACCCGGCTGAGGACGATGAGATTAATGGCGCTGACCCCCCGAGCGGATCAGACTCCGACTTGCCAACGGAGCCAACTGGTCCCGATGATGGGGAGACAATCCCGGCCCCGCCCGACCAGACCGGGGGAAATCCTGAGGGCGGCAATACGGACAGCGGGAACCATCCGCGGTCGGGACACACATCTCCTGACGAGGCTGTAACACATTGATCCCTCCTGCTTAGTATAGAGCAAGGGGGTGTTCGTTTTGAGAGCATTTGACCACCAGATCATGGGTATATTCCATAGCCTGGCCTACCCCATCCCGTGGAGTCCGCCTGGGGTTTCCCTGCTGGCCGCGCGCCGGATGTGGGCCTCCACTCGCGGTGCCGAAGCGGTGGTGGGCATACTTGATACCGGAATCGATTATAATCATCCCGATTTGAAATCCAATATACTGGATGGGGCCAGCTTCATAGATGAAGAACCGGATTATATGGACAGAAACGGACATGGTACACATGTGGCCGGGACCATAGCCGCCCATGGAAGGATCCTGGGAGTGGCCCCATCGGCCCGGATGCTGGTGGTCAAGGTATTGGACCGTCATGGCAGCGGAACATATCAGGGCATCACGGCCGGGCTCAAATATGTGCGGGAATGGAAGGGACCCCAAGGCCAGAGAGTCAATGTGGTAAACATGAGTCTGGGTGGTCCGGAGCCCGATAAAGGAATGTACGATGAGATTATCCGGACGATAAATTCGGGCATACTGATAGTGTGCGCTGCCGGCAACGAAGGCGATGGCAGCTAGGAGACCAAAGAAATCGCCTTCCCAGCCTATTACGACCAAACCATTGCCGTGGGGGCCGTAAACCTGCAGACCCGGGCGGCCAATTTCAGCAACTCCAACGATCGCATAGATTTGGTAGCCCCGGGGGTAGAGACTTACTCCACCTATCCTGGGGGTAAATATGTAAAACTATCCGGCACCTCTATGGCTGCTCCCCACATAAGCGGCGCGGCCGCCCTGATCTATTCCAGGTATAAGAAGCGTTTTGGCGCCTTTCCAAGTGCCGGCATGGTTGGCCTCCTGCTGCAATACATGAGTGTTGACCTCGGCAAGACAGGATTCGACAACTTATATGGACACGGAATATTTAGCTTTAATATAGATGGGGGCAAGGCTATCCAACTGGCCTCCGACACCAAGAAATACAGTATCAACGGCCGGGAACACGAGTGGCAGCACGCCCCGGTACTCAACCAATCCACCCTTCAAGGAGCTCTGAAGGAACTCTGCGATGTGCTTGGGTGCGACAGCCGCACCACCCTGGAGGGGAACCTGCTGCGAAAAGGACAGGGCGCCATGGAGATCTGGTGCTGAAGCGGCGTTCAGGCGATACTTTTCTTGCCAACCGTAAAGGAATAAGCCATACCGTTGTCGAATACATCATTGAAGAAGCAGTTAGCGGGCCGTAGTAGCAGATCATAATTGAGATGAAGGGGGAAGAACGATGTCTACAAAGTTGCACATTTTTGCCGTATCAGACTCGGTTGGGGAGACTGCTGAAAAAATTGCGGCGGCTACATCATTACAGTTTGATATCGATAGGAGTATCACACGCTTTTCCCGGGTCACCAGAGAAGAACAGATCCTGGAAATCTTGGACCGGGCCCTTAAGGATGATGCTATCGTCATATACACCCTGGTCAAGATGAAACTGGGTAGTTTTCTCGCCGCCAAGGCCGAGGAAATGGGTATAACCGCTTTTGATTTGCTGACCCCCCTGATGAAAGTCATCACCGAAAAGACTGGAATAGAGTCGTCCCAAACCATCGGACTGTCTCATCAGACCGATAATGACTACTTCAACCGGGTACAGGCCATTGAGTATTCCATCGACCATGACAATGGGACCAACCTGGATACCATCGACCAGGCTGATCTCAAAATTCTGGGACTGCCCCGGACTTCCAAGACTCCGTTGTCGATGCACATGGCCAACATGGGAATCAAGGTGGCCAATTTCACGATTACCCTGGATACCCAAGTGCCGGAAGAGATCCTTAATATCAAGGACAATGTTCCCATGGTCGGACTGACCATAGATACCGACACCCTATTGGAATTACGCCGGGAGAGGGCCCGCAGCTTTGATCTGCCCCATGATATGGACTCCCTTGATGACCTGGTAGCGGAGGAATTGGACAACGCCTACCGGATATTTGCGAAACTGAAATGCCTGGTAATCGATGTAACCATGGCCAATATTGAAGAAATAGCCAGTTCGATAACCCACAAATACCGGCTGCCATTGAAATTCAGCCATGTCAGAATGAAATAACCGGCTGGCCGCGGTGCCAACCGGCCGCAGCCTGACAAACGAAAGGGTTCAGCCACTTGCCATATGTATACATTTTAAGATGCCGGGACAATACCTACTACACCGGGTACACGGTTGATGTTGACCGCCGCCTGCAGGAGCACCAGAACGGATTGGCCAGTAAATATACGCGGGGCCGCATCCCGGTGGAACTGGTTTACCGGGAAGAACTGCCGACCAAGAGCGCCGCGATGCAGCGGGAATTGCAATTGAAATCCCTGACCAGGGCGGCTAAGCAAAAGATCATCGCCACCGCCGGCAAAGCCCAAAATAAATAAACAAAAACCGGGCTTCCGGTAAGCTGAAAAACTCCCCTTGGGATAGTTGCTTGAAAAACAAGCGCTAGGCCCAGGGGAGTTTTTTCGGATTTCAATGGAACTGCAAGTTTTTCATGAAAGCAAGCCGGTCGGCCTGGTCAGCAGTTACATAATAACTGCCTGTAAGGGGAAAATAGACACAAGCAACAGATTCCAAAACATAAAGGGAGGCAGGCACATGCAGGCAAGAAGAGGTTCAGTGGTAAGCAAGCAGGAATTCATCCAGGACGGATTATATGCCAAGGAAGAGTATGAAGGGCTGCTGGTCAGCTCCGACGAAAAGGAGGGCTGCTACAATCTGGGCGTGCAGCTGGCCGAAGACCAGGTTTTGTTTGTGGATCAAGCCACAGACCATGATATACATCAGAAATTGGAGACTTGGGTACCGCAGATCCAGTCCATCCAAAGGCAGTACAACGTCAAGGACAACTCCGGTAATTATGTCAAATAGGTACCTTTCGTTGCAGCACTGATACACGGGGCTTCCCCCAATAATATGCCTGGGAAGCCTTACCGGAAATTGACCACCCGGGGGCTGATGAGCCCCCTTTTTATTTGCCTGGCGGCATACAAGCGATCATGGCACAGTATACATGTCTAAAAGGAGTGATCGCTATGCCGGAACTGAAAGGTCTGCTGACCATGCCGTTCAGAGGGCCGCAGTGGCTGTTGAAACTGCTGGCGGGCGGTGTCATCATCCTCATACCGGTAGTCAATATAATGTGTCTGGGCTATTTTGCCCATTGCATCAACTGTGGTCAGCGGGGTCACCGATGCCTGCCGGAGTGGTGGGATTGGAGGGACTACGCCCGTGAAGGCTGCATCATGCTGTTGATCATCTTGATTTATGTGGTGGCTGCCGCTCTCATCGTCGGACTGGCTCTGAACATCCCCATCGCCGGCACCATATTTGCCACCCTGCTGTTCCTGGCCATAATCCTTGTAATCCCCATGGCCTTGGCCAACTATGCTCTGCATTATGTTTTCCCGGATGCACTGATGGTAATACCAGTAATCCGCATGATCGCTGCCGTTGCCGGCGTATAAGCGGCTGCATTCCTGCTGCTGCTTATAATCGTTTCCGCCTCCTGGGCACTTTTCCTGGCCCTGCCGATCCTGGGCCTGCTGAGTGGAATTATAATATTCTACACGGGCATCATCTATTTCTATCTGCTGGGCACCATGCACCGCGAAGCACTATGAACGGTTGGGGCTTGAATATAATTGAGCATTGCGGTACAATATCTTTTGCGTCGGGATGTAGCGCAGTTTGGTAGCGCGTCTGGTTCGGGACCAGAAGGCCGCAGGTTCAAATCCTGTCATCCCGACCAGTTAAAAGGCCGAAAAACAGGACTCTCGTTAAAATTGAGAGCACTCTTTTTTTTTCAGAATTTGGCTAAATGTTGCAACCATGCTGCCACCGGCGGTTCATTCCAATCAGGATCCCTTGCGGTCGCCGGGCATCGATGTTTCCGCCGGGTTTGACACTGGCTGGCGGAAGGGGGAAGCCGCCTACTGCTGACCGCGGGACTCCTCCAATACATATTTCCACTGGGTCTGGTTGACCGGCACAACGGACAGCCGGGGCAGCCTCACCAGCTCCCAATCCTCAAACTGACCACTTGCTTTGATCATCTTAAGGCTGACCGTGGCCGGCAGTTCTTCCCGGGCTGATACTTTTATCCGCCATTCGCGGTGAGCGGAGTCCCAATAGGGGAGGCTGCTAATCTCTGCAATCCCGACAATACGGCGCTCTTTACCGGTGTGGTAAATGAAAGCCTGATCACCCGGCTGCATTCGTTTAATGTTCTTGACAGCGGCCCCGGCTTTTACCCCGTCCCAAACCGTGGCCTTTTCCTGGACAAGATCGGCCCATGAGTATTCACCGGGTTCCGTCTTTAACAACCAATGGGACATAATCGATTCCTCCTTAGGGTCGACTTCTGTCGCCCTGTAATCAGTATAGCCTGATTTGTAAGCGATTAGTGCCAGAACCTATAGCTCTGCCCATAAGATACGCCCCAACCCGGGATATGGATCGGCGGTACTTATGGTCCGGGGCGACTGGCGCCGGCCCTTGCCCCACAAGCTGCTCCCGGTCAATCCTCCCAGTCAAAGCCAAGTTCCCGGAATAGCCGGCAGCAAACCTCAACCACGGCGGGGTCATACAAAATCCCCTTGTGTTGGGTGATTTCCTCCAACCCGGGTTCGATTCCCAGGGCGGGGCGGTAGGGCCGGTGGGCGGCCATGGCCTCGACCACATCGGCTACCGC
>JAAYJY010000305.1 GCA_012522705.1 Syntrophomonadaceae bacterium
CAAACAGCTGCTCGCCATCAACAGACTCCGCGGCCAGATTCTGACCCCAGCGGTTGTCCTTGATGCTGACCACCTTTTCTTTTAGCACCTGGAAAGAGCGCTCCTCCAGCCTGATCAGGGAAAATCTCAGATTGGTGCCGCCGAAGTCCAATGCCAGCGCCTCGCCCCGTTCAAGGCCGGTGGGTCGCTGAAATCGGCTGTCCAGCATCTTCAGCCCGCAGTGGTCGGAGGAACCCGATAAGGCCTGGGAAAACCGCTCCGCCAACCGCCCCACCAATTGGGGTGACACGTCGAGCGATGCCAGTATCTCATCATAGCGGCTCATGGCATTTCTCCTTTGGCTTCAGTTTACAACCTGCCCGACATAGTCATAGCCAGCAGAATTCCTTTCCCTATCATCTCTTATTCTACAATAACCATGCGGGTGCTTTCATCCCCAGTGACCGTATGACCCAACGCTTCGGCCAGCTGGCGCACCTGGGGGTAAGAACGGCTGAAGCGCAAATCAACCTGCTCCGGGCTCCTCCACCGGCAGGAGCCGGGTACTGTTGGTGATAGGACTGAAGCGGATGGCTGAGTCGAACATATATGGGTATTCATAATGCAGGTATTTGAGGTTCTGAACCCATTCCAGCAAAAGCAACGGATAAGCCCGCTGGATATCGCGCCGCAGGTAGGCGGGTCCGCGTCTATTCCAAAGATTTGGCCTGGGGCTGCCGGACTGGCGGGCTGGCAGCTTGTTTGCCCAGAGCTTTCATCTCATAGTATAACATCAGGGAGGTAAAAGCCACGGCCAGGAGATCGGCGATGGGGGCCGCCCTCCAGATCCCCTCCACCCCCCAGAATTTTGGCAATATCAGCAACAGAGGGATAAAGAATAACACCTGCCGGGACAGACTGAGGACTATAGCCTGCCGGGCTTTGCCTACCGCCTGGAAATAGTTCGAGCATATCACCTGGTACCCCACCAACCAAATCAGCGCCATATAGATCATAATGGCGTGAATGGTAAGCTCGGTCAAAGCTGCGTCCCCCTGGCTGAACAACCCCACCAGTTGCTCGGGCCATATCCGCACCGCCAAATAGCCCACCGTCGATATGGCCGTCCCGGCCAGCACCGCCTTCCTCAAGGTCTCCCGGACCCGCCCATACTGACCGGCCCCGTAGTTAAATCCGATAATAGGCTGGGCCCCTTGCGATACACCGATAACCGGCATAAACAGCAGGGTAGAGATAGAAAACACGATTCCGATAGCCGCCAGGCCCACCTCACCGCTGTATTTCACCAGAGACTGGTTGAGGATCACCTGTTGGATGCTGGCGGCCAGCTGCAGGCCAAAAGGCGCGAATCCGATGGTCAATATGCCGGTCATCACCGGCCACCGCGGCACCAGGTTGCGCAGCTTGATCTTGACCAAACTGCGTCCGGTGTAGAAATATGAGAATACCCATAAAGCGACCATGATTTGAGCGGTAACGGTGGCCATGGCCGAGCCCCTCATCCCCCACCCGAATACGAAGATAAACAAGTAGTTGAGTATCACATTGGCTACTGCTCCCAGGATCTGGGTATACATCGACATCTTGGGGTTGCCTTCCGCCCGGATGAAGTTGTTCATTCCCATGGAAACTATGTTAAAAAAGGCTCCAAGCACAATAATACTGGCAAAATCCTTGGCGTAGGGCAACACAGTGTTACTGGCCCCACAAATTTGAAGAAGGGGTGCAATAAAGATCAGTATGGTAGTGGTTAAAACAATTGAAAGAACAATCAGCATTGCTGTGGCGTTACCGATAATGC
>JAAYJY010000031.1 GCA_012522705.1 Syntrophomonadaceae bacterium
ATCTTACCCACTGCGTATTGCTTTTCTTCATAATCCACGGTCAAAGGGAAGAAGTCCAATCCTTCCCGGGGGGTGTCGGCAGTAGCAGTAACCAATACGACCGTATCGCCATATCTGACTAAGGCAGCGCCATTAGCCTGCCTGGCAACCTGCCCCACTTCAATTACCAGAGGACGTCCGGCTACCTGAGTTTGGTATTTATTATGAACGATGATAGTTTCCTCCTTTCTAAAACTATATAAAGATAAAGAGCGGCATTCCGCTCTTTATCTGCGTAGACCCAACCGGGTTACTATGTTTCGATAACGATCGAAATCGTTCTTCTTTAAATAATCGAGCAGGGAACGTCTTTGCCCAACCATTTTCAACAATCCTCTTCTGGAGTGGTGGTCTTTCTTGTTAACTTTCAAGTGTTCATTCAAATAGTTGATTCTATCGGTGAGGATAGCGATTTGAACCTCAGGTGATCCTGTGTCGTTTTCGTGCACCTGATAGGCTTTGATAATCTCCTGTTTCTTTTCGGAAGACAGAGCCAATTTTTTCACCTCCTTACTTATAAACGCCATGGACCAAGACAGACGCCGGTGAAATCGTCAACCCTAGCCTATGGTTGCCTGGGAAATCTTCTTAATGGTTTAACCAGATACAGGAACCTGCCGCTCTCAAATTTATTATTGCCAAAATTCCAGGTCAATAACAGAGTTATTCTAACATAGCTAAAAATATTTGTAAACTTTGGCACCGGTGTGTATGTGTTACACGGTCTATAACCCGTTTAATGAATCACGGTTGACAAATCTGGTAATATCCACAGACCGATCCCGGTCGCGAGCTATCTGGGCGATGAGTTCGTCTACCGAAGCAAATTTTTGTTCATCACGGATCTTGGCCCGCAGGCTAAGCCGCATGCTTTGCCCGTAAAGATTCCCATTGAAGTCCATTATATGGGCCTCGACAGCTAGCGGATACTGGGGATGAAATGTTGGTTTGGTGCCGATGTTGACCACACATTGATATACTTTGTTATTCACCTCGGCCAGTGCCGCATAAACCCCCTTGGCGGGAAGGTGGTAGGCCGGTTTGACTCCGAGGTTGGCGGTAGGGAATCCAATCGTCGCCCCCCGGTGCTCGCCCTCCACCACTATACCTTCTACTAGCGGGTAATAGCCCAGCATTTGATAAGCCGTATCTATATCGCCGTCTTCCATGGCCTTCCGGATGGAGCTGCTGGATATAGGTTCCCCGTTAAAAACCACGGGCGCCAATATCTCTACCTTGAATCCCAGTTGCTCCCCATATTGCTGCAGTATCTCAGGAGTTCCCAAGCCTCGGTGTCCGAAGGTATAGTTAAAGCCTACACAGACGTCGCTCACCCGGAATTTGTCTATCAATATCCGCTGCACAAAATCCAGCGGGGGCCAAATCGCGATCTCTCGGGTGAAAGGTGCGTAGATCAGGGTATCGAGGCCCATCTTCTCCAACAATCCCGCTTTTCGCTGGGGTGTCACCAGCAGACGGGGAGCTTTATCCGGGGCCAAAACCTGGATAGGATGAGGATCGAATACAAAAGCTACCGATTCGCCTCCCTGGGCAACTGCCTTTTCCACCGCAGTCCTGATCAACAATTGATGTCCTTTATGTACCCCATCGAAATTGCCAAGTGCTAAACATACTGGTCGGGCTTTGCTTCGATAGTTTTCAATTCCCCGAATTACGTTCATTTCTACATCTCCCCGATCCTGTTTTGAGCTGCCAGATGGTAATAATCCGTTTACCGTGATTTTACTTAGGTGCTACCTTGAGCGGCTGCAGCCAATTAGTGCCCTGACGCCGGTCGCACCTGGCTATCGCTGCCAAATTATGATCCTGATCATAGACCCTTATCACCCCAGTGGGAGTGCCAGACGATACGGCAACCTGGTTTCCGTTCCTGATTCTGCTTTGCTGCCCCTCATCCAAAACCACCTGAGGCAGCTGTTGAAGGGGAAAATCCACTGGGTATAGGCAGGTTGTCCAATTGTTACGGTGGTTGTCCAGTTGCTCCAACGAAGTGGCCTGATCGATGGTGAAGGCTCCGGCCCGGGTCCGGGTCAGGGCCGACATGTAAGCGCCGGTACCCAGTTCTGCGCCGATATCGTGGCACAAGGTCCTGATATATGATCCCTGGGAACAACCGATTTCCAGGCTGACCACTGGCCCGCAAGCCTCATCCTGGTTTATGCCCAGGAGGTTCAGGTAGTGGACCACTATTTGGCGGGCTGCTCTTTCCACCGTTATCCCTTGCCGGGCCAGTGCATACAGGCGTTCACCATGGTGGTGGACGGCTGAATACATGGGCGGTATCTGGGAAATGGTACCGGTGTATTTGGCCAGCAACATCAGCAAACGAGTCTGGTCGAGATCAATCACCGGCTGGTACTCGATGCGGCCCCAGGCATCCTGTGTGTCGGATACGCCCCCAAGGGTCATGTCGGCCAGGTAGACCTTATCCGTATCAGCCACATATTCGATAACCCGGGTGGCAAAACCCACCGCTACCGGCAAAACACCTTCCGCCATGGGGTCCAGGGTGCCGAGATGACCCAACTTGGTCTTGGGAATTATCTTTTTGAGCCTTCTTATTACATCGAAGGAAGTCAAGCCCGGTGCTTTGTTTATATTCAGAAACCCATCCACTTAAGCGACCACACTTTCGACGGCCAGGATTACTACCCTTTGTATGTCTTCCATGGTGCCGGTCAGCTGGGCGCCGGCAGCCCGAAAATGACCTCCCCCGCCGAATCGCGCCGCCAGAGCAGCTACATCGACCCTGCCTTTGGATCTGAAACCCACCTTGATAATGCCGGGGCTTAATTCCCGGAACAACATCCCCACTTGGGCTCCTTCAACCGCCAGAGTATTGTTTATGATCCCTTCCGGACATAGGTCCAGGGCCTTGATCTCGGCCACGTCGTGGTAGTTTAATATCATCCAGACGATCTTGTTCTCACAGCAGCTGTTGATGCTGCCCAGAGCCAAAGACAATAATCGCAATTCTGCGAGGCTTTTGGATTCGAACAAGTTGCCTTTCACCAGATCCAGGTCAACTCCCTTGTCCAGCAAAGCCGCAGCTGTCCGTAAGGTAGCCGGGTTAGTGCTGCTGTGCTGAAACCCCCCGGTATCTTGAAATACACCAACATATAAGGCATTGGCAATATCCAGACTAATCTCCACCGCCATGTGCTCCAGTAAGGCGTAGATCAATTCGGCCGTAGAAGAGGCTTTTTCGTCCACATGGTTTAAATCTCCGAACCGGGTGTTGCTCTGATGATGATCGATGTTTATCGTATAATGCCCGCCGGCCAGGATAACGGCGGCAGTTTCGCCGACGCGTTCCTGGTCCGAACAGTCCAGGTAGATCAGATTGGTTTCCGGCTGGCCGACCTGGCTGGGCCCCAGCACTTGGTCCGCACCCGGTAGGTAACCGTAGATGGCGGGTACCGGATCCTGCATAAACATGCGGGCCCGCTTGCCGATTGACTTCAGGCCCAGATAAAGACCCAGCAGTGAACCGATGCAGTCTCCATCAGGTATCGAATGTGCCACCAGTAAAAATTGGTCCCTATCCTTAAGAACCTGGGCTATTTGCGCAAGACTATTCATTCCTGTTTTCTTTGGCCTCCGCTTCCTGATGCAGGCTGTCCAGCAATGTGGAAATCCTAATCCCCTGTTCAATCGATTTATCCAGCCGGAACTCTACCTCCGGGGCATGTCTGATCTGCAGGCCTTGAGCGAGTTCCGACCTTATATAGCCTTTCGCCTTCTGCAAAACCTGCATGGTGTCATTCTGCTTCTCCGCGTCCCCCAAAATGCTTATATAGACCCGAGCATGGCTGATATCCTGAGGTACATCTACCCGGGTCACGGAGACCGCGCTGACATCGATGCGAGGATCTTTGATGTTATCCTTTATTATGGCGGACAAGAGCCGCCTTATCTCTACCGACATTTTTTCCTGCCTGCGTTTACCCATTGTCAACACTCCTATCGGTATGGATTGGAGCTCGGCATTACAACGTCCGGGCTATTTCTTCCATAGTATAGGCTTCAATGATGTCGCCTTCCTTGAGATCATTGAAATCCCGGACCCCCATACCACATTCGTAGCCTTCCATTACTTCCTTGACATCATCCTTAAAACGTTTCAGGGAATTCAGTTTGCCTTCATAAACTATCACCGAGTCGCGCAACACCCTGATGTCTGCGTTCCTTTGCATCTTGCCGTCAATAATATATGAGCCGGCCACGACCCCCGCATTGGGGACCTTGAACGTCTGCCGTACCTCGGCCCGACCCAGGTATTTCTCCCGGTATTCTGGCTCCAGCAAGCCTTCCATGGCTTTCCTGACATCGTCGATGGCTTCATAGATCACCCGATACATGCGAATATCGATGTTCTCTTCCTCGCCATATTTACGGGCTTTGATATCAGGCCGAACATTGAACCCGATTATGATGGCGTTGGAAGCCGAAGCCAGCATAACGTCGGTTTCGGTAACTGCTCCCACGGCAGAATGGATCACGTTGACTTTGACCTCACTGGTGCTCAATCGCAGCAGAGATTGGGCTAGGGCTTCGATGGATCCCTGCACATCTCCTTTGATTATTAGGTTGAGTTCCTTTATACCCGTATTTTGCATCTGCTTGAAGAAATCATCCAGGGAAATTCTACTGCTTTGTTTCTGATCCTCCAGTTTCTTTTCATTCAGCCTCAGCCCGGCAATTTCTTTGGCGATCTTTTCATCGGTAACCAAGACTCTCTCGCCCACCTCCGGTACATCCGACCATCCGGTTATCTCCACCGGCATGGATGGATAGGCCAGGTCCACCCGGCGACTTCTGAAGTCAGTCATAGCCCTAACCTTGCACCAGGTCAGACCACAGACGATGAAGTCCCCGACTTTCAACGTCCCTTTTTGGACCAGGACCGTAGCCACGGCACCCTTGCCCTTATCGAGCTGGGCTTCTATTACCACACCTTCGGCAGGGCGGTTAGGATTGGCCTTCAGTTCCTGCATCTCAGCCAATAGGGCCGTCATATCCAGCAAATTCTCGATGCCCATGCCGGTCTTCGCCGATACGGGGATAAACATCGTATCCCCTCCCCATTCCTCGGCGACGATATTGTACTCAGTAAGCTGCTGCATTACTTTATCCGGATTGACCTCCGGTTTGTCCATCTTGTTCAATGCTACCAGGAAAGGCACTTTAGCCGCCTTTATATGGTTTATGGCTTCGATTGTCTGCGGCATTACCCCATCGTCGGCAGCTACTACCAAAACCACGATATCGGTAAGATTGGCGCCCCGGGCTCGCATCGCTGTAAATGCTTCGTGGCCTGGAGTGTCTATAAAGGTTATGAATTTACCATTATCCATCTTGATCTGATAAGCGCCGATATGTTGGGTTATACCCCCAGCTTCACCGGAAACTACATCGGCGTGGCGTACCCTATCCAACAAGGATGTCTTGCCATGATCAACATGACCCATAACAGTGACGATGGGCGGTCTGGATACCAGACTTTCCGGGGTATCCACGATTTCTTCAAGGATCTGTTCTTCCTCGCTTATTTCCCTTTCCACCTCAATATCGAGAAGGGAGCCCAGGATCTCTACGGTTTCAAAATCTATATCCTGATTGATGGTAGCCATGATACCCAGCTCCATCAGTTTCTTCACTATCTCACCCGTGCCCTTGCCCGTCATCTCGGCCAGTTCACGAACCTGGATGGAATCTCCCACCAGGATTTTATCCGGTGTCTGAAAGACCTGTTCTTCTTTCTTTTTCCGGTGTTTGCCTTTTCTCACGGGACGGCTGTAATCCTTGGTGGCCGGCTGCTGTTTCTGTCCCAAAGGTTTTTTGACAGCTTTGTCCTTGCCCTGGAAACTCGGCTTGCGGGCACCTTCCCCCTGTGGCCGGGCTGCTCCGCCGCCTCTATTGTCTATTCCCTTTTTAGCCTCGCCTCCCAAGGGCTTCTTGCCGGGCATGCCGGTTCCGGTCTGCGGACGCCGTTCCTGGCCTCGCGGCGCTCCTCCCCCTGCCGGACGAGGTCCCGTCCCCGTCTGGGGAGTCGGGCGCCGGTCCTGACCACCGGAGGGACGCGGACCTGTTCCAGGTCTGGGGGCCGGACGTCTCTCCTGGCCTCCAGAGGGAGCAGGTCTTCTTTCCTCAGGGCCGGCCGGACGAGGTCTGCCTGTGCCTGTAGCTGGCGGGGCTTGCCCGGGTCTGGTTGCCTGAGTGGGCTTGGGCGAAACTGGGCGGCTGGCCTGATTACCTGGTTGGACGGGGCGGGCAGAATCCTGAGGCCGAGCCGGAGAATCGGTTGGCCTGCCGGTACGAACGGGAGCAGACCTCTGATCAGTTCGGGCCGGGAAGTCTTTCCGTTCAGACGGCCGGGCAGAGGGGGCCGATGGTCTAGGTTTGGCTGGTTGGGTCGATGGTTCCGCCTTAGCAACTGGCTGTCCCGTTTTGGGTTGGTTCGGCACCCGTGGACGTGATTGTTCTTGTTCCCGGGCGATTGGTTTGGCCGCCCCAGCGGTCGCCTTGCCGGCAGGCTTGGCTGGAGTCTTGCGTGTGTCCGATTCCGGCTCTCGGCCCAACCGCTTTCTTACCCATGCCACTTGCGATTCTTCCATAGTACTCATATG
>JAAYJY010000306.1 GCA_012522705.1 Syntrophomonadaceae bacterium
ATCCAATGTTGGGCCGGAGGGTACGACCCCGGACCCGGGCGGAACCCTTGAGCCAGGGGGGTCTGGTTCCCTGACGGACCAGCCAGCTCTGACGCCGGGGCAAAACAGTATCGTGACCGGGGCGGAAAGATACCTGGGCCGCAAGGTGGACCGGCGCGATGTGTTGACCGCGGGCAACATTATCATCAGCCGTTTCAGCTGGGGGGAGGTCAACTACCTGTATGGTGTAGGCTCGCGGGGATTGCAGGGGACCAAGGAGACCCATGAGGTGAGGAACCTGCTGCTGAGCCGGTTGAGCGGCGGGGATGTGGCCACCCTGACCAGCATCGGCAACAAGTGCGGCCTCAGCCTGCGGATCCTGGACCCCAACTGGGATATTGACCAGGCTCGTTATACCAATTAAGGGACTAAATCCCCAGCCCAGCAGCAGCTCGGGACTGTCCCCAAAGCCCCAAAAAGGGGCGCCCCGGTCAGCGGGGCGCCCCTTCCTGTTACTGATGCAACTTGCCTTAAACGTCGGCAGGCGCGGTGATATTTACAGTAACCGTCAGCTTCCGGTTGTTTTGATCAAACATGTCGAACTGGAGGGATTTGACCTCCGGGTTACCCTCGAAGTACAGGCTCATCAAATCATAGGCCAGCGCGTAGTCGCTCTGGATGTAACCGGATATTTGATCCGAATCTCCCCCGGCAAAGTGCGAATAAAGCAGATCCCGGACCGAGTCCTCGGCGCCCGGTAGCCAGGTCAGCTCGCCCTGGGCATCAAAATCGCCGTAACCGCGGATGTTCATGTCAGTGTCATCATCCTTCTGCACCGACCGATTGAAGTTAACCGTCACATTCCCGATGGGTTCGGCGTTGATCCCGCTCACGGTGTAGGTGCGGCTGGCGGCGTCGGGGGTGATGTTTATGTTGGCGGCGCCGATGTCCTCGATTCTAAGTGAGGGGCTGCCGCCGCCGCCTCCAGAGCCCTCGCCCTGCTCGGGCGGGGTCTCCGGCGGGCCGGGCGGAACGGGCTGATCGGCCAATACCAGGGCCAGGACATAAGCGGCCATGCCTCTGCTGGCGGGCTGGCCAAACCCGATGCTGCCGTCGGGGAATCCGTTGAGGTAGCCGGCTTTGACCATGGCCGCCAGAGCGCCCTGGCTCCAGGTCGGAATGCCGGCCCTATCGGTGAAGCGTGCCAGTGGGTCCAGATCGGTAATATCGAGTTTGAGCAGTTGGGCGATGACCACCGCCATCTCCTGGCGGGTGATCGGGCTGTTGGGCTGCATGGTCCCATCCCCGTAACCGGCTATGTACCCGTTGGCCACCGCGATGGCGACGTCATTGTAAAACCAATCGCTTGGCTGGACGTCGGTAAAGCTGATGGGGACCGTGGTGGTGAGTTTAAATGTGCGGTTGACCATGCTCATGAATTCGGCCCGGGTTATGGTGTCGTCGGGCCGGAATCTGCCGTCCGGATCCCCGGAAGCATTGCCCTGCTCCAGCATGGCCAGGATCTGGACCTGGGCCCAGTGTCCGGCAACGTCGCTGGGGACAGTGGCCGCCTGGAGCTGCCCCGGATTGGCGCCCAGCACCGCAGTGACCAAGAATAGAGCCAGGAGCAAACCGGTAAATTTTTTGGACCTTAACAATTCTATACCTCCTTTATTCGCTCTTTATTCGCTCAGTAGCTTCAATGCCAGCCGCGCTACCCTCCTCTCGCTGGATAAGACCGCCGTGATATTCACACTATATTGCTTTTGTCGGGCCGCCTGCGGGAGAACTCTCCCCCCGGCGGCGATTACCCCTATGCTGCCCGCAGCACCATTAAGGCAGTTTCATTTCGCGCAGGCGGACATCGCAGGTGCCACTCTGAACGCAATGAAGAGTCTCGCTACTGATAAGGGGACTGTTCTTCCGTCTCCTGCGGAGGAATGTCCACAAGACATCTCGCTAACCGTCTCCACCATTTCCAGGCAAAAATGAAAACCTGACCGGCCAGGTTCTGCAACGGGTGATAGAATGTCGAATCTTAAATACAACCTGGCTGTCATCACCTGGCGTTGCTAGACCCGTGGCTTTGCGTCCTCGCCTTGCGACAGGTTTGCCCCAATTTTTCGCCTATCTAATATAGATTCTAACTAAATCTGGAATATCCTGCCTAACGGTGACATTTTCACGGTTCGTTTTTGTCTCCGCCCCGCCAATAACTTGGGGACAGTCCCCAAGTTATTGCCTCGATTTATGCCTTCAAAGCCTCATGGGACCATGGTTACAGGCCTTTCTAATTTCGTTACTCCAAGTTACGCCGGGACGGCTTTCTCACCAGATTATTTCAGGTAGTGATAGACGGCGGTGGGGCTGAGGTTCAGGTGGCGGGCGATCTGCTCCCGGTTGTAGCCTTGGCTATAAGCAGCGCGGGCAAACTCGATCTTGTAGGGCAATAGTCTGCGCTTTCGGGAGCCCGCCAAAATAGCGTTTCGCTCCCGCGGCGCCGCCCCCGTGCTCAGTAAGATTTCGTCCAGGGACATGGCGGCCTGAGCCGTTTGCTCTCGTTCTCCCAGTTTTTCCGGCGCAGCGGATGATTTTGCTTTGCGCTTCCGTCCTATTTGACGGTCGGATCTATCCGGCGATTTAAGGGTGGGCGCCATTCGGGCCGACGACTGCCCATCGTTGGCAATTTCCTCCCGTTTCATCGTCACTTCTTCATCATCAATACACACAAAATCCTCCCAGTCAATTTCATCATCAGCCGCCAACATGTACTCATCGTATCTCTGCCGCGCCGTCTCCTGGTCGTCGGAAAACCAAGCCAACGGCAGCCGGAAGTCGACAAAATCATCCCGCATCTGGCGATAATGACCCTCACTGCTCCAGCGGTAATCCTCCGCCCGCTCACACAGCCGGGCCGCCACCGGATTCTGGTGAATGTAGCGGATGACCGCCATCAGGTAGCGTTCATCCAGGATGGGGATGGCTTTGAAACGACCCTGGAAAACGTGACCGGTGCGGGAAAGATGCGAATTGTAGGCCAGGCTGAAAGTGGTGTTGATCCGGTGCATCACCTGGCTGAGCGGCTTCTCGCAGCTGCGCATGGCCAGGTGGTAGTGATTGTTCATCACCACATAGGCGAAAATCTCCGCTCCATCCTCGGCCACTGCCTGGCGGAAAAGACTCAACAGATAGTTGCGGGCCCGCTCATTCTCTAATATATACTCCCGGTTGTTACCGCGCTGGATCACATGATGTATGACCCCCGGAAAATTCAACCGCGCCTGCCTGGCCATCCCCAACACCCCCTCTAATATTCCATTATTTTACTATTTCCTTCCCAATCCGGCAACCTCCAATAACTTGGGGACAGTCCCCAAGTTATTCTGGAGAAAAACGTCCTCAAGCGCCGGCTCCATGGGGCTTTTGGTCGCTTCGTAAACTACAATAACTTGGGGCC
>JAAYJY010000307.1 GCA_012522705.1 Syntrophomonadaceae bacterium
GTCCCAAGCATAGCCTCCCACCGTGTCCATCACTGATTCGACGATAAAGCCTATCTCATGGGGCAGAAAATAACCGTGGTGGGGTTGGTCCAGGATGCTCAGGTCAATTATGTTTTCTACCGCATCACGCAGCCGCAGGCTTTCTTTATGGATTATCTCGATGGCCGTGTCCAATTCGGGACCGGTAAACACTCCATCCCGAATGCCCTCGGCATAGCCGTTGATACTCTTCAGAGGGGTTTTCAGTTCGTGGGAGGCATTTTGGAAAAAGATGCGCATGCTGTCATCATAGCTCTGGAGCTGGTCTGACATCAGGTTGAAGGCGGCAGCCAAATGGGACAGTTCATTGCTGGAGCTCCCCTCCAGGCGCTGGTCAAATTGCCGGTTGCCCACTGCCTGGGCGAAATCCTCCAGGGAGCGCAGCGGTCTGATCAAATAGCGAATGACGAAAAAGGCGATCACCAAGGCGGCCATCAAAGCCATTACCAGACTGCCAAGGACGGCATACAAAACCTCACGGTAGATACTCTGCAGGTCGGTCAGGGCAACATAGGTGAGCACCGTTCCTCCGCTGCCATCTGGTACTTCGGCGGTGAGATATTGGTCGTTCTTGAAGACATTGGCCTGGCCCCGCTCGAAAGGCTGATCCGAGCGCAGTGAGGCCGGCAGCCGGTCCAGGATACGACCGATGGGAAACTGCTGCTGGTCGGTGCTGTGCATGATTACATCCAGGGAGTTCGTCCATAGGAAATGACTCTCCACCGAACGCCCCAACAGGGGGATGGTTGATGCCGATATGTCGATTTCGGCTGGTGCAGTGCCTGATCCAACCGCATAAGCGATCTCCCAGGCCTGTTTTTCCAGCCCAATCTCCGCGCGTCTTTCCAGAACCCCCGCCAAGATGGGGTAAAAAGCCAGGGCCGTCATCATGAAGGTGAAAGCCACCACTGCCAGATAACTGGTTATTATTTTAGTAGATATACTTCTCCACTTGTCCATCTAGCCGGTACCCATATCCCCATATAGTCTGAATATTGGTTTCCGAATCGTTCTCATTGAGCTTGCGCCGTAAACGTTTGACCAGATCATCGACCGCCCGTTCGCTGCCTTCATAATCATAACCCCAGATCCGGTCCAGCAGTTCCTGGCGATTAAAAGTGCGTTGGGGATGCTTGATGAGCAGAACCAGGAGATCGAACTCCCGGGCGGAAAGGGGCAGTTCTTCACCATTGACCAGCACCAGACGGTCATCGGGGACCAGTTTCAGGTTTCCCGCCAAGAAGTATTTTTGGGGATCGGGCGGAACCATGGTGCGGCGAAATACGGTCCGTACCCGGGCTATCAGTTCCCGGGGACTGAAGGGCTTGGGCAGGTAATCATCGCCGCCGATTTCCAGGCCCATGATCCGGTCCATGGCTTTACGCCGGGCGGAAATAAAAATTACCGGGATGTTACTATGCTGGCGCAGGTCGCGGCAGAACTCCAAGCCATCCTGCCCGGGCAACATTATATCCAGGATCAGCATATCAGGATATCCGGACTCCAGGCGGCGGGTCATCTCTTCCACACTCTCGAACGACTCCACGATATAGCCTTCTTTTTGCAGGTATTGGCTTATTAATAGGCGTATGTTCTCCTGATCATCAACCACAAAGATGGTGCTCAATGCCTTCGCTCCTTTGCATCTATTTACTGGACCGGTGTCTTTGCTGAGTAGCATAAGCAACAAATGTGGCGTAAATGTGTCACCGGCCAAAAGGCCGCAGTTTCAGGGATTTAAACTATTTCTGCTCCAATCGATTTACCTGGTTGCCATAATTCTGCCACAAGTTATTTGTAAGCTATTGGTAATGATTTGAAGATGCCTTGCGCATTTATTTGATCACCGAGCGTCTGGTAACCGGAATCATCAAAGTTATTTTAGCATGAAACAACTGATATCCTGAAAGGTGGTGTAGTTCGACCAACAATTCCCGGAGCTGGGCATATCCATTTGGAGCAGTCCGGTTCCTGAACATTTTTATTGCCTACACGCTGAGTCTCAGGCGAGAGAGCGGGGGAACCAATATCAGGGGTGAATCCGAAAGGTAGGGAGTCCCGTCCCGAACCCGTCAGCTAACCTCGTAAGCGAGAAGGGATGATTATTTGCTTATCATAACCATTGGAACCGATCCCGGTACAGTGTTGGACTGTTCCTGGGATATTCTTTCCCTTCTCCCCTATGGAAGCCATTCACCTCCTCCGCATGTTTCGCTACGTGATACTATACATTGCATTGGATTATAAGGAAGCGTCAGCTGGGACTATTGCTCGTAATAACTGCTTATGCTCCCATGAGCATCGCCGCATTGGAAGGGTTGAAGACTGATTTGGGACGGTCTGGCCCAGAGACATTGCGCTGAAACTCGGGGAACAAAGGGCGGGGAGACCCCCTTCCTGGCTTATCTATTATAGACATTGGGATTGTTTGAGTAAGGAGGAGGATTAATTGATAGAACACGGTAAGTTGAACAACACCTTGATATCCCTGCAAAGAAGCGGGCTGCTGAAGCAAGACGCCCTTCCGTATCTGGACGCACTCAAGCAGATGCCCAGCGCCTCTGAACTGGATGTGGCCTCTGTCCAAAATAAGGCCAGGATACTGGAGGTTTTAGGGGGCAGCGAGGAAGACTGGCAGAACTGGAAATGGCAGCTTAAGAACAGGGTCAGAGACAGCCATACCCTGGCATCGATACTGGGATTGGGCGAGCTGGACAGGAAACGCATCGACCGGGTCAGCAAGTTTTACCGCTGGGCCATCTCCCCCTATTATCTGAGTCTGATTGGCGCTGATTATGAAAACAGCCCCATCTA
>JAAYJY010000308.1 GCA_012522705.1 Syntrophomonadaceae bacterium
AGGTGCGATGAAATCAAATTAGCAGACACAATTAACCAGCTGGTTATGTGGGATGATAAACAATGCAAATTATCTCCTGGAACAAGAATTGAAGCGATTATTATCAATGTACTTTCGGCACGCAAACCCCTGTATAAAATTGAATCGTATTATGAGCAACAAGACCCGGAAGTTCTTTGAGGCAAAGGAGTTAGTGCCGATTTGCTCAATTATGATGCACTGGCCTGAGCACTTGATAAATTAGGCCATGCAACTCCAGATAACTTCTACCTGGCGGTTGCATTATCCGCCATGAAGATACACGGAGTTGAAATAAAGAGCATGCATGCCGATACTACATCAATTTCAGTTTATGGCAACGACTAAACTAGGGAAGAAGACGATCTATCCATTAACTTTGGCTTTAGCAAAGCCCATCGTCCAGAGCTGAAACAATTTCCTGAATCCGTGAAACCAATCTTTATAACACTTCGAGAATGGAAGCAAAGATACGGCAAAATAGAGCAAATGGGGAATAACCCTCATTTTAATTTATTCACATGAGGTGTTAAACTTTAAATTTACTATCAAATATACTGACCCGGATCTAACTCCCAGCGGAGGCTTGCCATCAGTAGGTTATTTACTGGATAAAGGTTCTTTGAAAAAGCGTATGGACATTAGTCGAAGTCCTGGTGTTCCTAACCTAGCTATTAGTCACAGTGATGTCTTCTTCTAGCTTTGACGGTCTTAATCAAACGGGCTGACTCCTGTAAAAGGATATCCTCCCACCCTGCCGTTCCGACCGCCTTATCCAATCGCTGGCGCATGGTGGGTGAGGAGGGTCACTGGTCAATACCCATGGCATAGCTGAAAACGATATCGTCCCGTTCATTCTCAATGTGGTCAAAATCATGTTTGCCCTGACGCAATAAACCAATATAGGAAAAGAACGAGTGGGTATCCGACCCACTTGCCGCAGAAAACATCCTAAGTTAACTTGGTTTTTACGAATCTGGGGGTTCCAGACCTGCAATTCCGGGGCATTTCTTGAAAACAAGTGGTCAGGATATGTACCCGTGACCTTTGGTCACGGGTACAGGATTAAGTGTAAGGTTGCTCCAGCAGTCATAGTCAAGGTATCTGGGGGGGAGACAACTGGTTGCATTGCGCAAAAGAAAGTACTATTTTACCGTCCCTTCAGGTTTTCTGATACTATATATGGTGAGATCCCTCTATGTTGAGAAAGACTTCCGACATCATGACCTAAAAGGCTGGTAGAAATTGAACTACTGCTCACCCATCGGTCGAGAGGTTCTTGATCGACAAGGGTTTTGTCGTTTTGACGCTCTAGGGAGCGCAGTGGAGCAACTCGCCTGTTACCCAACAAGATGGTGAATACCTAGCTGTTTTAGGCTTGGGAGGCAGGATTAATTCGCATGTCATATCTGTAGCAGGGCGGGGTTTAGATCAACGCTTGTGGTATAGATCTGCACCGACTAAGGGAAATTAAGTGTAGAAATATGGATGTAAAGGGGAATTACGCACATGGCAGACGAAGGCACAAAAAAGGATAGGAGCGCTTGGTCCAAGATGACGGAGGATAGAATCCAGCAAGCCTATGATTTCAGCGCCGGTTATTTGGATTTTTTAAACTCAGCCAAGACCGAGAGAGAGGCCACGGAGCAAATTAGCCATATGGCCCTGGCAGCAGGATTCAAGACCCTGGAGAAAATAGATGTTCCCAAAGCGGGAGATAAGCTATTGATGACCAGCAAAGGCAAGGTTGCAGCTCTGGCTATAATCGGAACCCAACCGCTGGAAGAAGGATTCAACATTGTAGTTTCCCATGTAGATACCCCCAGGCTGGACCTAAAAGCCCGCCCGGTTTATGAAGCTGACGGCATGGCTTTACTGAAGACCCATTATTATGGGGGCATCAAGAAATATCAGTGGCCAGCCATACCGCTGGCCTTGCACGGGGTGGTGGTCAAGAAAGACGGCACCGTCAAGAACATAACCGTAGGAGAAAAGGCCGACGATCCGGTGCTGACCATCGCCGACCTGCTTCCCCATTTGGCCAAGGACCAGATGGAGAAGAAAATGTCCGAAGCTATCGATGCAGAGAGTCTCAATGCGCTTGTCGGCAGCCGTCCATTATTACAGAGGGAAGACGACCCTATTAAGGCATTTGTCTTGAACGTGCTCCAGGACCGCTTTGATATCGTGGAAGAGGACCTAACCAGCGCTGAGCTGCAGCTGGTACCGGCTTTTCCAGCCCGGGAGGTGGGGCTGGACCGGAGCATGATCGGGGCTTATGGGCAGGATGACCGGGTATGTGCTTACACTTCACTACGAGCGGCACTGGAGGTTGAACAACCATCTCGTACGGCTTTGTGTCTTTTCGTTGACAAGGAGGAGATCGGCAGTTCTGGAAATACAGGATTGCAGTCCCTGCTGATAGAGAATATGGTAGCCGAGATAATGCATAAAGCGGGTATAAGTGATTATTTCAGCTTGCGCCAGGCGCTAGCGGCCTCCCATGCCTTGTCCGCTGATGTCAATGCGGCTATCGATCCGAATTACCCGGAAGTGTTCGAAAAAATGAACAACTCATTCATGTCACGGGGAGTAGTCATTACCAAATACACTGGTTCCAGAGGAAAATCGGGATCTAACGACGCGAATCCCGAATACATTGCCCGGATACGAAACTTGTTCGATGAGGCCGGGGTGATCTGGCAGATCGGGGAACTGGGTAAAGTAGATATCGGGGGCGGCGGCACCGTGGCCCAATATATTGCCCATTACGGGATGGAGGTCGTGGACTGCGGCGTAGCACTGCTGGGAATGCACTCCCCCTTTGAGGTATCCAGCAAGATAGACGTTTATATGGCTTACAAG
>JAAYJY010000309.1 GCA_012522705.1 Syntrophomonadaceae bacterium
GACGGACGTTTAATTACGTTAATTATCCTCCGCATCTTTGCAGTCCTCTCATAGGGATGTGAGTATACTAGATATTACCATGTCTTTTGTTTAAATGACACCAGATTACTTCACCCTGGCGTGAATGGAGTTATGATTGAATCTCGGCAGTATTATCAATCCTTTGTCTTTTAAGAAAGGTATCTGTGATCATTCTCACGTCATCTTGTGCCCAAGCCAGCAGCAATCCTGCATAAACAGCCATACATATTCCTATTGAAATGATCCTCCATCCGAAGTCCGGGGAGATATGGTTGAGGAGCAGCCCTATGGCGCCGATCACCACGGTGAAGACCACTGGTTTCAATATATTGGTGAACATTGTCCGGACCGGAAAACCAACCACATACTTCATTATGACTAAATGAACTACAACCAACTGCAATCGGATCAGTGCCCGTGCATATACCAGAACCCAGAAACCGTACCGGAGACTGATCACACAGGTTGGTATCAAGAACACCAGATGCAACACTTGGGCCCAAAAGGACAAACGCGGCTGTCCTTTAGCTCTGTAGACCTCGCTGGAATAGTGACCCAGCACGATCATAACCGCAGAGGTAGCGGCCCAAACGCCTACGATCCGACTCGCTTCCGCCCATTGACTCCCCAGGAATAGCTGGGTCGCCACATCGTTGTACAAGTAAATGCCGATCCCCAATGGCAGCACGAAATATGCAACCACCCTCTGCATGGTAAAAAACATTCTGTTGAACGCCCGCTCATCATCTTGCAGTCTTGATAATGCCGCAAAAAGCAAAGGTGTAGTGGCAGCCGTAATTATTCCCAATATCCCGCTTACCATGGTCAGTGAGGTTCTGTACAAACCAAGAAAATAGACACTTAGAGCGCTGCCGATAATAAAAATATCGATCCATCCGGTCAGCCATATGGATATGGCCTCCATCAGAGACCAGGCACTGAAATTGAACATTTCCTTAAGGAGCTTAAGATCATAGAACAACGACGGTTTCCAGGGTGACTTGATGGTAAGGATAACCGCGTTGGCCAGTGCTCCACAGATAGTCCCTATGATCAGCGACCAGTAACCCCAGCCCACAAGAGCCAATGGTATCGTCACTACAAATGGGATGCTGACCGAAATGAGGCGCATTGTAAAAAGGGTTTTGAAATCGAATGATCTGCGGTAGAGTGACATCTGTATACTGGCAAAAGCAGTGATCGGCAATTGAACACAAGCAACCGTTATCACCAACCCCAAGCCAGGATTACCCACCAGGTAAGCTATTGGCTCGCTAAAAATAGCAATACCCACCCAAAGGCAAAGTGAGATACCCAGATTAGTCCAAAAGGCTACATTGGTGCTGTCACTCTGGTGTTTTTCATCCCTGAATTCACGTTGCACCAGATAGTTCTGAAATCCGGCGTTGGCAAGCATATCTGCAAAACTGACGATCATGGTCACAGTAGCAACCACACCGAACGCTTCAGGCGCCAAAAGCCGGGCTAAAATCATGGTCGTGATGGGAGTTAGGATCTTGGCCGCTATTTCAGTTATGGTGGACCATCGCGCGGCTTGCCCAACGGTCTGGTTCAGGTTTTTGTTCTCCATACACCATTCCTTTGTTTACGCTTATAGTTGATGATCGGTTAAAAACGGTTTATTGGAACCCGATCCCTAAGGCCGAAAGGGATGATTTATTTGATTGAATGCAATGATAGCGGCTAATACCATACTTGAATTCATTTCGTAAAACAGTATCACGCCCGCACCCAAGGCCAGCAGCACGGCCAAAAAGCCCAGTATATTCCTGGCCTGCAGGTGAATACTATCGGCGATGCCGCTATCCATGCTGATCCTGATCAGTTTCACGGCCATTATCAAGTATGCGCTTAGATAGATAAACGCCCCCAGGATTCCAGTGCAAGCCAGAACTTCAGCATAGGTGGAATGTGAATAGGTGCCATATACACTGAGAAACCTGTAATTATCAAACCCTATGCCCACCAGGGGGCTGGATTTAAAATACCCGTATGCTTCCTGGTACATACCGATCCTGGTTTCATCTCCGGCCGATATGGTCGTGAGTCTATCAACGATGACAGAATCCTGGAAGATAGGAGTCAGATATAAACCATAGGACAACACAGCCACCAGCAGCATGGTAATGGCAAGTATCTTCCTGTTTACCGGGACATCGCGAATCAATCTCCCAAAGACAACCAGTAACCAATAAATCAATAGAAAGCATGCGGCCAGAAACGATTTCTTGGACGCGGTCAGAATAATCGTGTAGAAAAACAGACTGGTCCCGGCGAGTACGAACAATACACTCGATCTTTTGCTGATATCCAGTTTGTAAAGAAGGCAAAATATACCGAAGACCATCAATAATCCCAAGACATTGGGGTTCATGGCGGCCGTCATGGAAATCTGGTTGCTTCCGGTAAAAGGTTGTCCCCATATGACGGTGGTTATAGCGCACAAGAACGCCAGGAATAGCTGAACGGCGACAATATAATCAATATTTCCATCAAATCTCGAAATGAAACACAGGGCGATAATCAATACCAGGTTTATACTGAACTGCAGTACAGACAATACCAACTGGGTCTGGTCCGACATTATGAAGTATCCTGTGAACAAAGACGTCAAAGCAAACACGACCCACAAGGCGGTTTCCAAACTGATTCCCGCCATCAAGGGCATGGATTCTTTGTAAATCGCCCAGATCAAGAAAAACACGGCTATGAACCCCAGCGCCTCAGTCATTCCACGCACACCAAAGAAAACTACTTGAAAATAGTTGCAATAAATCACCATCGCCAGCATAAATAATTTGCTCAAATTCAATAACATAAATGAATCCCACTATCTCCTGCTTAACTAAGAATACGGTATGTATTAATCTATTATATGGTAAAACCATTGGGGTTTGCCCAATTAATAAGGGGCAGTGATTCTGCCCCTTCAGCAATACTTGTGTCAATGACACATCCGTCAGTATTGTATTCAATTGGAGTCTTGTCAACTAAACGTGTTGTTTTCATTGGTTAGATTATCAATATAACCACGGCAGTAGTCAGGATAGATCCGGCATATATTCTTCCCCGGAAAATCAACGAAGTTCCCTTTTAATACAGCATCAGTGACCCGGGTTTCCGCCAGCAGATAAGAACAGGGCGCTAGAACGGTATTGTATTCTGATATAATCGTCCCATATTTCCCTTCGCCGGTATCAGTAACATCTATAC
>JAAYJY010000310.1 GCA_012522705.1 Syntrophomonadaceae bacterium
GGGTAGCTATGTATGGAACGGATAAGCGCTGAAAGCATCTAAGCGCGAAGCCAACCTCAAGATGAGTTCTCCCATCCCGCACGCAAGTGACGGGGGTAAGATCCCATCAAGACCAGGTGGTTGATAGGCCGGGTGTGTAAGTGCAGCGATGCATTCAGCTGACCGGTACTAATAGATCGAGGGCTTGACCTAAATTCAATTTCAACGTGAGAGACACCAAAAACTCCTGCTTCTTCCTGAACCAACTCTTGTGCAGTTTTGAAAGATCTCATTACAAAAACATACGAAATCAGATTTCCTGGTGACAATGGCGGAGAGGTCACACCCGTTCCCATCCCGAACACGGCAGTTAAGCTCTCCTGCGCCGATGGTACTGCAGTTTCCTGTGGGAGAGTAGGTCGTTGCCAGGATTATTTATTTTTCTGAATAAATCAAATTTCCTGGTGCGTCGGCGGTCAGGCTTTCAGCCTTCTATTCGCCGACACTAGCCGCCAAACTGGCAGCGTCGCAATGGCGCTGACGGCATCGGAGTCGTTCAACGAAACGGTAATGATAAAAAAGGATTGACAAACGAAGAGCAGGATAATATATTATTGTTAGCCGAGGCCAACTATTACCCTTGATGTGTCACGATATTTGGTAAGGATTTTGAATATGAATTTAAATAAATCAATGGAGATGTATTTAGAGACTATCTATCTTCTTGAAACCAATCATGGTCATGCGCATGTGGTTGACATCGCTGAGCGTTTAAACATAACGAAACCAAGCGTGACCAAGGCTATGGATAAATTGAAAAAAGAAGGATTCATCAACAAGGAAACCTATGGCCATATTACTTTGACCGAAAAAGGTGAGACAGCGGCCAAAGACACCTATTACAAGCACTGTACAATAGCTCGTTTTTTAGAGAAGTCCTTGGGACTATCCCCCGGTGAGGCCTCAATAAATGCCTGCCGGATGGAACACATCATTACCGATGTAATGCTGGCCGGGATAGAATCTTATCTGGACAATGAAAATATAGACTAGGCGTGAAATGGAGGAGGTAAATATGGAATTGGCTGTAATCAACAAACTATTTGGCAGTAATACAAAAAACAGTAAAGCCAAGCTGGTAAAACCGGAAAACCTGACGGACGCGAAAATCAATCATTCCTATCTAATCAAGGGAGTCGAAACCAAAGACAAAGCAATGAAGGATTTCATGTTTACCTTGGGATGCTTTGAGGGTGAGAAAGTAACCTTAATTTCTGTATTGGCGGATAACTATATTATAAACGTCAAGGATGCCAGATATAGTATAGATATGGATCTAGCCAAGGCTATTCTTATATAAACAATTGGTGCAGGGGCGCCATCTTTTATAAATTATAAGTTAGTCAAGGCTAACATATCCAAGCAAAAAACATAATGCCACTCTTTATGAGGAGGATGGACATGCGGATTGCACTAATAGGGAATCCCAACAGCGGAAAGACAACCTTATTCAATGCCATTACAGGAAAAATCGAACATGTGGGTAATTGGCCAGGTGTGACTGTAGCCAAGAAAGAGGGGGAAGCAAAAAGGAATCTGAATAAAACCGGACAGGATATCCGGGTAGTGGATCTTCCGGGAGCTTATTCAATTTCCCCCTTTACTTCCGAAGAAAGTATTACCAGTGATTTTGTTAGAAATGAAAACCCTGATGTGATTATAAACATTGTAGATGCGTCCAATTTGAACCGAAGCCTCTTATTTACCACCCAACTGTTGGAACTGGGAATACCTTTAGTCATTGCTTTAAATAAAAGTGATTTGTTGGAAAAGAAAGGAATAGCAATAAACCTTGACGAACTGGCGAAAAGGTTGGGATGCGAAGTTGTTAAAACAGTTTCCACCCAAGGAGAAGGTCTGACGGAGTTGATTGCCAAAGCTTCCGGCGTGTTTGGCAGGGGCCAGCAAGCGCCTTTTGACGGTTCCAGTATTGCAAAGGGTGCAGACAAAGCTGCTTTTGAAGCGATTGAGCGGGAACGATTCGCCTTTGTCGATAAATTGGTGCAAGAAGTGGAAGTCCGGAAGATCGCCAGCTTTGCACAAACCAGACAAGATGCCGCAGATCGTATTATAGCCCATAAAATATGGGGGATACCCATATTTGCTGCCGCCATTTATTTTGTATTCTCCATGTCGCAGACTTATTTGGGACCACTTTTTGCTGATATATTAGTCGGTTGGATCGACAGTTTTTATGCATTTACAGAGGCACTCATGGGTGAGGGCGTATCACCGCTATTAGGCGCATTGCTGCTGGATGGCATCATCGGTGGTGTTGGCGCCGTATTGGGATTTCTTCCTTTGATTATGGTGCTGTTTTTTATCTTGGCTCTTCTAGAGGATTGTGGTTATATGGCTCGAGTTGCCGTTGTTATGGACCGCTATCTTAAAAAAGTAGGGCTTTCCGGGAGATCCATCATTCCCATGGTTATTGGTACTGGATGTGCAATTCCCGGTATTATGGCAACCAGGACCATTCGCGATCAACGTCAGCGCCGGACTACCGCCATGCTGACACCATTTATGCCCTGTGGAGCCAAGTTGCCGGTTATCGCCCTCTTTGCCGGGGTTTTCTTCGGAGAGGCGGCTTGGGTTGGAACATCCATGTATTTTGTGGGCATAGCAATAATTATTTTGGGAGCGCTGATTGTTCAAAAGATTACCAAAGGAGGGCCTTCCCGATCCTACTTCATAATGGAGCTTCCGGAATACCGCTGGCCAAGCTTGAAGCGGGCATTTTTATCCATGATGTCAAGAGCCAAGGCCTTTATTATTAAAGCAGGAACTATCATTTTAGTGTGCAATGCAGCCATTCACATCATGCAGACTTTTAATTGGAATTTCCAAGTCGTTGCAGAAGGTATGGAAAGCACCAGTATCCTGGGCAGCATAGCGAGTCCATTCGCCCTTCTTCTGGTCCCGCTTGGTTTTGGAGTATGGCAGCTGGCCGCAGCTGCGGTTACTGGTTTTATTGCCAAGGAAAACGTAGTGGGGACCTTGGCGGTAGTATATGGCATAAGTAATTTCATAGACACAAAGGAATTGCTGCTTGTTTCCGGTGCCACTGATGTGGCTGCCATAATGGGTCTTACTTCAGTAGCAGCTTTGGCCTATTTGATGTTCAATCTTTTTACGCCGCCTTGTTTTGCAGCCATAGGCGCCATGAATGCCGAGCTGGAGAGCAGAAAATGGTTATGGGCCGGTATCGGCTTCCAGTTTGGGATGGGATATACGGTAGCTTTCTTGGTCTACCAAATCGGAACGCTGATTACCACCAAAAGCTTCGGGACGGGTGTGATTCCTGGTCTTCTAGCGGTTGCGTTCTTTGCGGGGATCATTGTTTACCTGATAAACAGGAACGACCAACTGGTAGCGGTTGGCCTTGAGGAGGGTGTTTGATATGTTAGGAAATATTATTGTTCTACTAATAATAGCAGCCATGCTGGCTGGCGCGATTGCTAAAATCGTGATTGACAAGAGAAATGGGGTCAAATGTTCCGGTTGTAGCTGCCGCAGCTATGCTTGCCCAAGCAAAAACGCCTGCTCCATCGAATTATTTGACTCGAGTGGTGAACAGTCAAGCTGAGACTTTTGCATTAACCTGGCTCCGCCGCCAGCTGGGCGGCGGAGCCAGGTTTTCGTGGTTTCTATTGCGTGTTTGCCGCTGCTTCAGGCGGCGCGTCTTCGCTTATAAAAAACTACCAGCAGCAAGCCGCCCAGCAACAACATCGTGGAGCCGCCTAAGACAATACCTGTTTTGGTATCAAAGCCAGTTGCCATAGCTGAGGTTGGATTCCCATTTCGGTTGTTGGGGTTCTCTCCCGGGGGAGTAGTGTTTGCCGTCCTTGGCCTATTGGCGGCACGTTTATCACCATCAGCAGGCCCCCCTTGACTTGTGTTTCTGAACATGGCAATTTGTTCTTCCGTAAAGCCCCAATTTCTTAATTCTGTCAACTGTTCTTCCGTAAGCTCATTGTCCCCGGCAGCCTGAATGATTGCCATTGCTTCTTGTATGTTTTTCCGATCAACGCTCTGCCTGTTGCCGTCGGGATTCCTATTGCCGCTGCCGTTTTCATTACGTTCTCCTCCGCCCTGCATTCTGCCGGCGCCACCTCCCCCGCCTCCCATACTGCCCAAGGCCGAGAGATTTATATCTGACGCATCAACGAGCAGGTCCGGATTAGCGCTTTGAACTGCGGTTGTAGCCGGGATGTTTCCATTAAGCTGGCCTTCAATGCTCTGGGCTCTGAGTATGCCCAGTTTATTTAGCTCCGGCACACCGCTTTGATAGGCAGTAAAGTCATAAAAGGCGGTTGGGTCAGCTTCCACATAGGAAGAGATCAGAGCATCGAGGGAATCTATTGTCTGGCTGAACAGGCCACTGTTGAAATAACCATCAACAATTTGCCTTAAATAGCTATGGTATAGCTCCAAGTATTCCGGCACTTCCAGTAGTTTGGCCAGCATCGGCCGGTCTTCCAGGCTGATGCCCGCAACAGGCGTATCAATGGGAAAGTTCACAATGGAGGAGGCGCTGCCGGACTGGAAACCGCCAAAAGCCAGATTGAAATCCCAGGGGAGCATGGTAAGCCGTCCGTTTTCTTCATATAAATAATAATTGTGGCTCATGTTGGATACATAACTGTCCAGGTTAACAATAACCGTATGAGCCGCAAAATATTTAAGGGTGGCCTCAACATCAATGACACGGTCCAAGTCCTGGCCTGCGTTCAGCTTTTTCAAAGCATTGATCACCCGCATGTAATCCTGATCGGTGCTCTTGAAAACGGCATTTTCGAATATAGCGGAATAGCTTGCAATCTGGGCATCTGTATATTGCAGCGTTGTCCCGCTGGACTGACCGCCGGGGCCGGCCCGAAAACCGCCACGTTCGCCATCAGGTTCTGTATTAGGTGGAGTTTCGGTCGATGCTGATGGTTGTTGCGGGGGTGAAGATCCGGCTTGATTTTGTCCCTGGGGCGGGAATTGACCTTGACTGCGCGTTTTTTCCCCAGATGCAGCGAGCGGTGCCTGGGGAGAGTTTCCATCTCCACCGCCCTGCATTTCTTCAATAAACTGGTTCATTTGCCCATGGCCGCGCATTCCCATTCCTTCAGGTTTATAAAGTTGGCCGTAGTCATTCCCATATACCCGGGCTGCGTAGCTGTCTTCAAAGGCTTCAACTGCCAGATAGAATCCCCCCGCCTGGCCGTTAACACTGATATTGGCAAACGTATAGCGGGGAGTTTCCACCCCCACATAATTCATAATGTCATAGGAGAGATACTCTTTCATATAGGTAGAGTCGCCCTGCATATTGTTGATAACAATTTTATCGAGTCCCAACCAGGTTTGCCCGGAAACGTAATGGTCAAACTCAAGCTTGAAGCTATACCTGTCGCTGGTATCATCTTGCGCGACCATGCTTAAGCTTGAATTGCCTTTGGGCCGGATTCCGACCGTCTCTAGTTTTTCACCGTCAATTATGATGGTGGCCGGGATGTATTCTTCAGCGGTGGCGTTCTCCAGCATCTGGCTCCATTCTATTTCATCAGCAATAATTTGAATGTCCAGCACTTTTGTTTTATCCATGGCGGCAACATATGGCGGCTCCGCAGTTCCCGTGACAGTTTCAAAAACAGATGGCATAAAATAAGCGATGCCGGCCAATAACACCACCGCCGCCATGAGCAGCGCCGCCATTGGTCCAATCCATTTATGCTTAATCATGACGGCAGCCCTCCTTACGACATATAATCGCCGTTATAGCTGACCAGCGCTGCGCTTTTAACACCGGAGATATTCTTGATTTGGCCAACGAATTTCGTGGAGCTTTCTTTTAAGCGCACCTCATAAGTAACCTCCATGCCCGAATCGGATACGCTCTTTGATTTAATGCTGTAACGCTGCACGCTTTATTTAATATGGTTCAAAATATCATCTTCCTGCTGTTCGCTCTCACTCCCGACAATTAATATATAAGGCGAATCCACACTTTTGCGGTTGACAAATACAACCAGAATAATACCTATGAAAAGGGAACCTAGTATGGCCAGGGGCAAAAGCCCGGCTCCCAATACAATTCCTGCGGCAATCGACCAAAACAAAAATACAATATCCAGCGGTTCTTTAATCGCGGTTCTGAAGCGAACAATGGATAACGCTCCCACCATGCCGAGGGAGAGGATTATATTCGACGCCACTGCCAGAATGATGAGGGTAGTAATTAGGGTAAGGCCGAGCAGCGAAACGCCAAAACCGGCTGAATACATAACCCCGGTGTATGTTTTTTTATAAACGGAAAAAATAAATATTCCCAGAATAAAAGCCAATCCCATGGCGATTGCCATATCAAGGGCGGAAAAACTGGCAATATTCTCCAGGAAGCTGGATTTGAACAGGTCGTTAAAGGTCATATACATTTCTCCTTATCCGTAAATGCGGCAAACCGCGTATTTTGAAAATGCCCCGGTACGGCGCGTGTTGGTTTGAATCAGGTCGCGGATAATGTCCGGCAAAAAATTATCATACTTCACTTCGAGCAGAAGCAAACCGGGTTCCCCAGTGGGAAAGGCAGGTATGTTTTTGTCAAACAGGCCGGTTGAATAGAGTCCTGTTCTTACATCAAAATCAAAAGTTATCCGCACATTTCCATAGGGGAAAAGATAGGCCTCCCGCCAATAGTCCACCAAAGTCTTAGGCCGTAGCCGCTTATAGCACCATTTTGCGTAAAATTCCGTCAACAAAGGGTTGTCGGTGCTCAGCATCCAGGCGTGCTCCCCAGCTATAATCTGTTCAGCCTGCTCTCTGGTAAGCTGAACCGACCGTTTGTTGCATAGACCATTGAGTTTGCTTTTTTTCTCCAGCCGTATAAAAGCTTCGTTTTGGTTATAAAGCCGGATTCTAAATTTCTCACGATTGGGAAGCCCATATAATTTTTCTCGGAGAGCTCGGTCATTGCCGTCATCAAAATACAGGCTACGGATATGATAGCGCCCATCCACCCCAGCATTTGGGTCCAGCCTGGCAATGGCCTGAATCCTTGGCCGCAGTGTATGATAATCTAATAAATTGATGACATGCTTGTATTCATGGCGATATTTCAGTTCTTTCATTTTTCACCTCCATTGTGCTAACATTTTAGAACTCTAAGCTTAATTGAAGCTTAAGCAGGATACTTTTTTTGTTGGGTACAATTTAAGTTTCTATTAAGCTTGCCGTAGTAAGATAATTGCGTGGTAAAATATATTTGGCTTAAGGGGGGATCACTAATGCGTATTTTAATTATCGAAGATGAAAAGCTGCTGGCGGAAACCCTGGCAGATATAATTACCCAAAACAAAGACATTGCTGACATTTGTTATGATGGCCGAAGCGGACTCGACCATGCTCTCTCCGGTATTTATGACGCAGTTCTGCTTGATGTTATGCTCCCCGGAAGGAATGGTTTTGAAGTTGTACATCAAATGCGAAAAAGTGGGAACACAACACCGGTAC
>JAAYJY010000311.1 GCA_012522705.1 Syntrophomonadaceae bacterium
CAATAATGCTTACCCCTAAAAGAACAAAATATAGAAAACAGCACCGTCCCAGTCTCAAAGGCAAAGCCCACAAAGGCAACACCGTGACTTACGGTGAATACGGATTGCAGGCATTGGAAGCCGCCTGGATAACCAACCGGCAGATCGAAGCAGCGCGTATAGCCATCAACCGTCATGTGAAAAGAGGCGGACAGCTGTGGATAAAGATATTTCCAGATCGGCCCATAACCGCTAAACCCGCAGAGACCCGCATGGGAAAAGGCAAGGGCTCACCCGAGCATTGGGTAGCGGTGGTGAAACCAGGCCGGGTTATGTTTGAGCTCTCCGGTGTTCCGGAGGAAATAGCCCGAGAAGCCATGCGCTTGGCTGCAAATAAACTCCCCATCAAGTGCAGCTTTATAAAGAGGGAAGAAATGGGTGGTGAGGTTAGTGAAAGTTGATAAGATGAGAGAGCTAACCGACGAGGAATTGGTTAGAAAGGTCTCTGATTATAAAGAAGAATTATTCAACCTCAGATTTCAAATTGCCACCGGGCAGCTGGATAATCCCATGAGAGTCAGAGATGTACGCAAGAATATTGCAAGGTGCAAAACGATACTGAGGCAACGGGAAATTTCCAGATTAAGCAACTAAGAAGGAGGTCTAACAGGTGGCTGATAACCAAAGGAACCGTAAAAGCATGATAGGAACGGTCGCCAGCGACAAGATGGAAAAAACCATCACCGTCAGGGTAGAAACCGTAAAACAGCATCCACTATATAAAAAGACCATTAGAACCAACAAGAAATATAAGGCCCACGATGAAAGTAACGAAGCGAAAACCGGTGACGTAGTGAGAATCATGGAGACCCGCCCCCTAAGCAAGGATAAGCGCTGGAAACTGGTAGAAATAGTACAGAAAGCCAAGACTCTGGAATAGTCGGAGTATTTGAAGGGAGGTTCATTCCGTGATTCAGCAGGAAACGGTGCTACAAGTGGGTGACAATACGGGCGCCAAGAAGGTCTTGTGTATTAAGGTCTTAGGTGGCTCGAACAGAAGATATGCAACTGTGGGCGATGTAATCGTGGTCAGTGTCAAAGAAGCCAGTCCTGGCGGAGTAGTCAAGAAGGGCGATGTGGTTAAAGCAGTGGTGGTTCGTACTAAGAAAGAAATCGGGCGGCCGGACGGTTCCCACATAGCATTTTCGGAGAATGCCGCGGTTATCATCGATGATAACAATAATCCTAAAGGTACACGGATATTTGGCCCTGTTGCTAGAGAACTGAGGGACAGGAACTTCATGAAGATAGTTTCTCTGGCTCCGGAAGTCCTTTAGTCGGTGGAGGTGTGAAAGATGTACATTAAAAAAGGTGATATGGTTACAGTGATAACCGGTAAGGACTCCGGGAAAAAAGGCAAAGTGTTGAAGGTCATACCGGCCGACAATCGGGTAGTTGTGGAAGGCATCAATAAAGCCAAGAAGCATCAAAAACCGACGAGGAGTCTGCCCCAGGGAGGCATTCTACAAGTGGAATCGCCCCTTAATGCTTCCAACGTAATGTTGCTGTGCACAAAGTGCAATAAACCGACCCGGGGGGCCGGTAAGATTCTGGACAATGGTGAGAAAGCCAGGGTCTGCAAGCGGTGCGGTGAGGTATTAGACTAAAACTCCAGGAAGGGAGGCCTACTTGAGAATGGCCAGGTTGTTGGAACAGTATAAGCAAGATATAACACCCAAGCTGATAGACAAATTCGGCTACAAGAACATAATGCAGGTTCCCAAGATAGACAAGGTAATAATCAATGTCGGGGTTGGGGAAGCAATCCAAAATCCCAAGGCCATGGATGGAGCTGTAAATGATCTGATAGCTATTTCCGGCCAGAAGCCGGTGATCACGAAGGCGAAGAAATCCATCGCCGGATTCAAATTGCGCGAGGGCATGCCAATTGGCTGTAAGGTAACCCTGCGGGGAGAAAGGATGTATGACTTCCTATATAGGTTGATAAACATCGTCCTGCCCCGGGTACGAGACTTCAGAGGGGTTTCCCCGCAAGCATTTGATGGCCGTGGGAATTATTCACTCGGCATTAAAGAACAGACAATCTTCCCCGAAATCGATTATGACAAAATAGACAAGATCCGAGGTTTGGAAGTTGTGATTGTGACTACGGCCAAGACCGATGAAGAGGCTCGTGAGTTACTCAAGAACATGGGAATGCCATTCAGATAAGAGGGGGTGTCTATACATTGGCCAAGAAATCACTGGTAGCTAAACAAAAGCGCCCGCATAAGTATCAGGTTCAGGAATACAACCGCTGTAAGATTTGTGGACGGCCTCGAGCATATATGCGCAAATTTGGATTATGCCGGGTCTGTTTCAGAGAGATGGCCCACAAGGGAGAATTACCAGGCGTCACCAAGGCAAGTTGGTAGCTTGGATTAAGGAGGGATAAAACATGGTGGTAACCGATCCCGTAGCTGATTTCCTGACTAGAATTAGAAACGGCAATATGGTCATGCATCAAACGGTGGAGATACCGAGTTCCAAAATGAAACTTGCGCTAGCCAGCATCCTTAAGGATGAAGGCTATATCAAGGACTATGAATTCATCGCAGACGGAAAACAGGGGATTATCAGAGTATATTTGAAATACGGTCCCAACAAGGAAAGAGTAATTACCGGTATCAAGAGGATTAGCAAACCCGGTTTGAAGGTTTACGTCAAAAAGGATGAGGTACCAAAGGTTCTGGCTGGACTAGGGACTGCAGTTGTATCTACCTCGAAAGGGGTAATGACGGACAAAAACGCTCGCAAGGCAGGCCTGGGCGGAGAAGTCATCTGTTATATATGGTAGCTTAAGGAGGAGTGAACTGTGTCCAGAATAGGTAGGAAGCCTATCAGTCTACCCGCGGGCGTAGAAATAAAAACAGAGAATAACATCATAACCGTAAAAGGTCCTAAAGGACTGCTATCGCAGTCTATTCACAAGGATATCACTATCGAACAGCAGGATAATGAACTTCTGGTGACTCGGCCAAGTGATGTCAAGCGGCATCGCGCCATGCACGGTTTAACGCGGGCATTGGTAGCCAACATGGTAACCGGAGTTACGACTGGATTTGAGAAAAGACTGGAAATGGTCGGGGTAGGATATCGAGCCCAAATGCAAGGCAACAAACTGGTATTGAACATTGGTTATTCCCACCCTATCGAAATTGACCCTCCTCAAGGGGTAGAATTCGAGGTACCCGCGGTTACCAGGGTAACGGTCAAAGGGATCGACAAGCAATTGGTGGGTAATACCGCGGCCGACATCCGTGCGCTTAGAAAACCAGAGCCTTACAAGGGCAAAGGCGTGCGCTATGAGAACGAAGTTGTAAAACGTAAAGCAGGTAAATCTGGCGCTAAATAAATAGGAAGGGAGTGACTGCGTTGATTAAGAAGACCAGCAAAAAAGAATTACGACAAGGGCGACATAAAAGAATAAGAATAAAGTTGACGGGGACAGCAGAAACACCCAGACTGTGTATTTACCGCAGCCTTAATCATATTTACGCCCAGTTGATAGATGACGACAAGGGTGTTACCCTCGTGGCTGCCTCTACTCTGGATAAGGATATGAGTGATCTCGGCAACCGCAGCAATATCGAGGCAGCCAAACGAGTGGGCGGCAGCATAGCCCAGAAGGCCCAAGACAAGGGTATTAGTACAGTGGTATTTGACCGTAATGGCCGTAAGTATCATGGTTGCGTTTCTGCTCTGGCAGAAGCAGCTCGTGAAAATGGTCTCGTTTTTTGATTTGATTGTTTATGGATAGGAGGGAAATGATGATAGAAAAGGAACAGGCAGCGCCGGAATTTATTGAGACAGTCGTCAATATCAACCGGGTTGCCAAGGTTGTGAAAGGTGGACGCAGGTTCAGCTTCAGCGCTCTGGTAGTAGTAGGAGACGGCGAGGGACGGGTCGGTGCGGGCAAAGGAAAAGCCGCTGAAGTACCGGAGGCGATCCGCAAGGGCGTGGAGAATGCAAAAAGGAATATGATTGAGATCCCGTTAATTGATGGCCGGACAATTCCTCATCAGATTGTGGGCAGGTTTGGAGCGGGGCAGGTCCTGCTTAAACCAGCGGCAGCCGGAACCGGGGTTATAGCCGGTGGTCCGGTAAGAGCTGTACTGGAAGCGGCTGGTCTGAAGGATATCCTTACCAAGTGTATTGGTACTTCTAATGCCAACAATGTTGTGCGGGCGACCATGGAGGGCCTTAAGAACTTGAAAAAGGCCGATCGGGTTGCGCAGCTAAGAGGAAAGACCATAGACGAGATATTTAACTAGGGAGGTAAACCGCTGTGGCAAAGCAATTGAAGATTACCAGGACCAAAAGCTTTATTGGTTATCCCCGGACCCAGCGCTTAACCATTCAGAGTTTAGGTTTAAGGAAATTGAACCATTACGTAATAAAGGATGATTGCGCCCAGATTAGGGGACAGATAGATAAAATCAAACATATGGTTCGCGTAGAAGAGCTAGAAGAGGCATAGGGAGGTTTTTAAAGTGAAATTGCAGGAACTGCAATCTCCAGCGGGTGCAAACAAGCGGATAAAAAGAGTAGGTCGAGGCATAGGTTCCGGCCATGGCAAGACTTCTACTCGAGGGCATAAAGGGCAAAAAGCTCGTGCCGGCGGAGGAATCAGACCCGGATTCGAAGGTGGCCAGATGCCTTTGCAAAGACGTTTGCCCAAAAGGGGATTCAATAATATATTCAAGAAGGAATATGCCATTGTGAACGTCAAAGACCTAAATTGTTTTGAGAATGGCACGGTTGTAACCATTGATCTACTGTGTGAAGCAGGTCTGGTAAACAAAATTCCGGCCGGAGTGAAAATATTAGGCGATGGAGATTTGGAAAAGATGCTCACCGTTCAGGTGCACAAGTGCAGCCGACAGGCCGAGGGAAAGATTACGGCTAAAGGCGGCAAATTCGAGGTGGTTTAATGCTTAGCTCATTTCAGCAAGCTTTAAAAATAGGTGATTTAAGGAGTAAACTGCTCTTTACCCTATTGATGTTGCTGGTGTTTCGTATTGGTGCTCATATTCCGATTCCGGGTATAAATCCGGAGGCGATTGCCCAGTTGTTGCAAGGCCAATTATTTGGCTTCTTTGATATAATATCTGGGGGCGCATTCAAACGATTCAGCGTATTTGCCATGAGTATCACACCTTATATTAATGCATCCATTATAATGTCGCTGCTAACGGTGGTGGTTCCCGCCCTAGAAGAGTTAAAAAAGGAAGGGCAGGAAGGGCAAAAGAAGATCGCCCAATATACAAGGTATGGAGCCATAGTACTGGCCATGATCCAAGCCATAGGAATGTCGATTGCTCTCGGTAAGACAGGGGCCATAGCCAATCCCGGCTTATTATCCTATCTAACCATTACTATATCCCTAACTGCCGGAACTGCCATGCTTATGTGGTTAGGTGAAATGATCACTGAACGAGGGATCGGCAACGGTATATCCTTGATCATCTTCTGCGGCATCGCTGCCCGCATACCCTCAGAGATTCGAGGGGTGGCCGAGGAAGTGAGTAGTGGCATGGCTGGTTACTTCCAGGTATTGTTGTTGATCGTCGTGATCCTCACAGTAATAGCAGCGGTGGTAGCTATGAATGAAGGCACCCGTAGATTGCCAATCCAATATGCCAAACGAGTGGTTGGACGCAGGCTCTATGGAGGCCAAAGCACATTCTTGCCATTGAAGGTCAACAGTGCCGGCGTTATTCCCATAATCTTTGCCATGTCACTGGGGATGTTCCCGGCCACGATAGGATCATGGATGAGTCCAACATCGTCCTTCAACGTTTTCATCAACAATTATTTTACTTTTACCAGCGTAGGTTATAATGTTTTTTATGCAGTCCTGATAATATTCTTTACCTATTTCTATGTGTCTATCATATTCAACCCATTGGATGTAGCCGATAATATCAAGAAGAACGGCGGCTTTGTACCCGGCATTCGTCCCGGTCGTCCCACTGCGGAATACATCGATAAGGTTTTGTCTCGTTTGACCCTGGCAGGTGGAGTTTTCCTGGCTTTGATAGCAATATTGCCTAATATAGTCATATTTATAACGGGAATAAAAAGCCTCTGGTTTGGAGGGACTGCTCTGTTGATCCTCGTCGGGGTCGCACTTGATACTATGAAGCAAGTAGAATCACATCTGCTGCTTAGAAGCTATGAGGGCTTTGTTAAATAGGAGATGATCGAATGAATATAATTCTAATGGGGCCACCTGGTGCCGGCAAAGGGACGCAGGCCGCATACATTAAGAAAGAGTTCCCGATACCGCATATCTCCACGGGCGATATGTTTAGGGAAGCGGTGCAGAATGGCACCCCGATGGGCCTGGAGGCCAAGAAATACATGGACGCAGGAGAACTGGTGCCTGATCAGGTTACCATAGGGATAGTTGAGGATCGGTTGAGCATGCCTGACTGCTCCCCAGGATTCCTTCTAGATGGATTTCCCCGAACTATTGTACAGGCCGAAGCCCTTGATGAGGTACTGAAAAAACTGGGCAAAAAGCTGGACGTTGCCCTTAATATATCAGTGCCCGAGGATGTATTAACGGCGCGCATGGTAGGCCGGGTCTTTTGCACCTCTTGCAAGACTGTCTACAACACTATTTTTAATCCCACCACGATAGCCGGTGTTTGTGACAAATGCGGAGGAAAACTGGAACAGCGCAACGATGATAAAGCTGAAACGGTTAAGAATCGAATCAAAGTCTATAATGAGCAAACCCAACCCCTGTTAGCATACTATGCACAGCAAGGTAACCTGGTCACTGTGGATGGCCAGAAAGATCCCCGGGAGGTTTTCCAGGATGTCAGAGCCCTGCTGGAGAGACTGGGATGATCTATATCAAGACCCCGAGTGAGATCAAAAAGATGCGCAAATCGGGCCAAGTAGTTGCCCAGGTTTTACAGATTCTAAAACGAGAGATTCGCCCCGGGGTAAGCACCGGACAATTGAACAAACTCGCCGAAGAAGAAGCCAAGAAAAGGAATGCTGTCGCGGTATTCAAGAATTATCCTCATCCACGCGGAACCCGGCCCTTCCCAGGGGCTATATGTGCATCCGTGAATGAAGAGGTGGTTCATGGTATACCGGGACGGAGGAAGCTTAAGGAAGGCGATATAATTAGTATCGATTTTGGGGTAATATTGGACGGTTTTGCAGGGGATGCAGCCATAACCGTACCGGTTGGCGAAATAAAGCCCGGGGTCCGCAAACTAATCAGTGTGACCGAAGAGGCGCTGATGAAGGGGATAGAAGCGGCCCAAGCCGGAAATCGCTTAGGGGCCGTGTCCCACGCAATCCAAAATCATGTAGAGCGAGCTGGGTTTTCTGTAGTCAGGGATTTCGTTGGCCACGGCATTGGCCGCAATATGCATGAGGATCCCCCCATACCGAATTACGGGAAGGCTGAGCGGGGACCGGTCCTGCAATCGGGGATGGCATTGGCCATAGAACCGATGGTTAATATGGGGTCATATAGTGTTATTACCAAAATGGATGATTGGACTGTGGTGACGATTGATGGTAGACCTTCAGCCCATTTTGAGCACACCATTGTGGTCGGTGACCAGGGCCCTGAAATTCTCACCTTGATATAGTGGGGGTGAAGGATATAGATTCCGACGTTCTGGGTAAAGTGGTCATATCCAAATCTGGCCGGGACATGGGCAAGGCGTTTGTGATAGTCGACGTTTTAAATGAACGGTACGTGATCATATGCGATGGGGACATACGTAAGATTGAGAATCCTAAGAAGAAGAACATAAGACACTTAAATTTAACATCGATGCAGGCCCAAGATGTATTGGAGTACTTGCGCAAGAGCGAAAAACCTCCCAATTATGTTATCAAGAAGAATATTAAACAGTTGATTGATAAAGACATAACCAACGGGGAAGGAGGTCTGGAGAATGGCTAAAGATGACGTAATCGAGGTAGAGGGAAAAGTCTTGGAACCATTGCCTAACGCCATGTTTACGGTAGAAATGGAAAATGGCCATAAGGTCCTTGCCCATATCTCAGGGAAGATGAGAATGAACTTTATCAGGATATTACCCGGTGATCGGGTCATGGTGGAACTATCGCCTTATGATTTGAACCGGGGCCGCATAACATATCGGTTCAAATAGTTAAAGGTCAGCATCGAAAAAGGAGGACGAATCCATGAAGGTGAGAGCATCGGTGAAAAAGATCTGTGATAAATGCAAGATAATCAAACGCAAGGGCAAGGTCACTATCATTTGTGAAAATCCCAAGCATAAGCAAGTTCAAGGTTGATTGCTTCAAGAAATCAATATAATTTAACCAAAGGAAGTGATAGGTTTGGCAAGAATAGCTGGCGTTGATTTACCCCGCGATAAAAGAGTGGAGATATCCCTTACCTATATATTGGGCATTGGGAAAGCGTCATCGCAGAAGATTTTGGCAGAAGCAGGTATAAATCCGGATACCAGAGTCAAAGATTTAACCGAGGAAGAAGTTGCCAGAATAAGGGCTATAATCGACAAGAATTTCGTAGTCGAAGGTGACCTCCGCCGCGATGTCAGTATGAACATCAAGCGGTTGATGGATCTGGGTTGCTACCGGGGCTTGCGCCATCGACGCGGGTTACCGGTCCGGGGGCAAAATACCAAGAACAACGCGCGCACCCGTAAGGGACCCAAACGTACCGCGGGCGGCAAGAAGAAATAGTTAAGGGGGATTGTAAGTGGCAAAAAGAACAGCAACCGCCAGGGTCAAGAGGCGGGTAAAGAAGAATATCGCTGAAGGAATTGCTCATATTAAATCGACATTTAATAATACAATAATTTCAATTACCGATAGACACGGGAATGCCATATCCTGGGCAAGCGCAGGAACGGTGGGCTTTAAGGGTTCGCGCAAGAGTACTCCTTATGCGGCCCAACAAGCCGCGGAGAACGCTGCCCGGGCAGCCATGGAGCACGGATTGCGGGAAGTAGAATGTTATGTGAAGGGACCGGGAGCTGGACGCGAAGCAGCCATAAGGTCTTTACAGGCAGCAGGGTTGGAAGTCAGCGTCATTAAGGATGTTACCCCTATTCCCCACAACGGATGCAGACCGCCTAAGAGAAGAAGAGTTTAAGGAGGTAAATGTTTAGTGGCAAGATATACTGATGCTGTTTGTCGCCAATGTAGGCGGGAAGGGGAAAAGCTGTTCCTCAAGGGAGACAGGTGCTATTCGGAAAAATGCGCAGTCCAGAAGAGGGCTTTCGTGCCCGGCCAGCATGGACAAAGGCGCCGCCAGAAAAGCAGCGAATACGGACTGCAGCTGCGAGAAAAGCAGAAGACTAAGCGGATCTATGGGGTATTGGAGAAGCAATTCCGCAATTATTTTAAGAAAGCCGAGCGCCAAAAAGGCATCGCTGGCGAGAACCTGCTCATACTCTTGGAAAGACGTCTGGACAATGTGGTGTTTCGGATGGGATTCGCTTCTTCCCGCAAAGAAGGACGCCAGTTGGTAACTCATGGCCATTTCACCATAAACGGCAAGAAGGCCAATATCGCATCAATGCTGGTATCTGTAGGCGACACTATTCAAATCAAGCCAGGTAGTTCAGAATCCCCTAAATTCCAGGAACTTAAGGCGGCGGGAGCCTACAAGACCCCCCCGGAGTGGCTGGAGGTTGATATGGAGAATTTAACGGGCAGGGTTGTGGCCTTCCCGATCAGAGAGAATGTGGATACAGCCGTAAACGAGCAGTTAATCGTAGAACTGTACTCCAGATAAGATACCAACTCCAATAAACCTCTAAGGATAAAAGGAGGGGAAAAACATGCTCGAGATGGAAAAACCCCGTATAGAGTGTACGGAAAAAGAACCCGAGACCAATTATGCCAGATTCGTGATTGAACCGTTGGAGCGTGGTTATGGAACTACGCTGGGTAATTCCCTGCGCCGGGTGCTGCTGTCTTCCCTGCCGGGGGCGGCGGTTACCTCCATAAAGATCGATGGTGTTTTGCATGAGTTCTCCACAATCCCCGGGGTGCTTGAGGACACCACGGAGATGATACTTAATATTAAACAGATGGTATTGCGCTATGATGGCAATGAGAACAAAATCATCCGCATTGAACAAAAGGGTCCCAAAGCCATTACAGCGGCCGATATCACACCAGATGCCGAGGTGGAGATACTTAACCCGGACCTGCATATAGCAACTCTGGATGAAGATGGCCAACTTGAGATAGAGATGACAGTAGAAAGGGGCCGGGGCTATGTAAGCGCCGACCAACAACCCCAGAAAAATGCTGATATTGTGGGACTGATCCCGATTGATTCTATATATACACCGGTAAATAAAGTCAATTACACCATAGAGGATACCCGGGTAGGCAAAAGGACCGATTATGACAAGCTGATCCTTGAGATTTGGACCAACGGCAGCATCCGGCCCGAAGAGGCTTTGAGCCTATCTTCCCAGATCCTGATCGAATATCTGAGACTCTTTACCGAGATCGACGATACTTACTCAGAGGTCGAGATTCTAGTAGAAAAGGAAGAGGAGAAAAAGGACAAGATTCTGGAGATGTCCATCGAAGAACTGGAACTATCGGTGCGGGCTTCCAATGGCTTGAAGCGAGCGAGTATCAATACCGTAGGCGACCTGATTGAAAAAACCAGGGAAGAGATGAGCAAAATCAGAAATCTGGGCCAGAAATCTTTGGAAGAGATAGAGAAGAAGCTTAAAGAACTAGACTTGACCTTCAAGAAATCAGAGGAATAAGAAAGGAGGGTTTTCCTTGGGTTACCGCAGATTAGGTTTCAGGAGCGACCATCGCCGTTCTGTGCTGAGAAACTCAGTGACATCGTTGCTGGAACATGAGAAAATAACCACGACCGAGACCAGAGCCAAGGAAATCAGCAGTATAGCCGATAAGATGATTACCCTGGCTAAAAAGGGTGACCTGCATTCCCGCCGCCAGGCCAATTCCTACCTGCTCAAGGATGCGGTGGTATACAAGTTGTTTTCTACTTACTCCGAGCGCTATAAGGAACGTAACGGAGGGTATACCCGAATTATTAAGACGGGAGCGCGTAAGGGAGATGGGGCGCCCATGGCAGTCATTGAACTGGTGGATTAAAGCCGGGGGCGATGGCGACAAAACTATTGTGCACGGTAAAGTTCGGGAGGATTGATATCCTCCCCGTCTTTTGTGAGGTTTTTAAAATCCGAGCGCGATGGATTGGAGCCTTTCGGAGCGAACCGCAGTTCTAAAAACCGATACGTTTCAGTCAGGATGGATAAGTCGCGTATGATCAGGATTAAGATGGTAATTGAATATGACGGGACTAGTTATCATGGATTTCAAAGGCAAGAGAAGGCGCATACCATCCAGGCAGAGATGGAGAAACAGATAGAACGGCTTACCGGAAAGAAAACCACTGTCTGCGCAGCGGGGCGCACCGATGCAGGCGTGCACGCTCGCGGACAGGTGGTAGCTTTTGATACCACGGCGACCATTCCCGCTATCAGATGGACACCGGCCCTAAACGCCTTTTTGCCCTCGGATATCAGGATACTGGAGAGTGTCGAAGTGAGCAGGGATTTTCATCCCCAATTCCAAGCAGTCAGCAAGCACTATTCTTATTATCTATACAGGGAGAAGAACGGGCAGGTTTTTTACCGCAATCATGCTTTGTGCACCACTGAATCATTGCAATTGGAGGCAATGCGGGAAGCCTGCCACCATATAATAGGAAGATACAATTTCCTCGCCTTCTGCGCACGAGGCTCTACTGCCAAGACATTTGAACGTACGGTGCGGCAATGCTGCCTGGCCGCACGGGGGCCTTTCCTGCGTTTGGATATTGAGGCCGATGGTTTCCTATACAATATGGTCAGGATAGTGATGGGCACCCTTTTGCAGGTGGGGCGTGGTAAAATAGTTGCCACCGATATCCCCGAAATTATCCGATCCCGGGACAGGGCTCGGGCCGGTCCGACTGTTCCTCCGCAAGGACTTTATTTGGCTTCGGTTAAATACCCATCAGGACCGGACTAATCTTTGCGAAAGCAGGGCAGTTTTCTTGACAAATTACTGTGGACATAGATAAAATTAAAAGGTAGTCTCTAAACGGCTGTTTGCCTCCTGCCCCGTTGGTGAATACCATGATTTAGAGCGCGCTTCAGTTATAGATCCAGCCACGAAATACAGGAGGGAAAATTGTGAAATCATTTATGGCAAAACCAGCGGAGATCGACCGCAAGTGGTATGTGATAGATGCAAACGGACAGACGCTGGGAAGATTGGCTTCGGAAGTAGCCGCGATCTTGAGAGGCAAACATAAACCTATTTATACGCCCCATGTGGATACCGGAGATTTTGTAATCGTAATAAACGCCTCCAAAATAAGGCTTACCGGCAACAAGCTGGTTGACAAGAAAATGCGCTGGCATACAGGTTATCCTGGCGGTTTGAAAGAGATAGACTATGGTAGCCTGATACAGAAGAAACCGGAGAAAATAATTGAAGCAGCCATCAAAGGGATGCTCCCTCACAACCGTTTGGGGGCAGCCATGTATAAGAAACTTAAGGTATACCGGGGGAGCGAACACCCTCATCAAGCCCAAAGACCCGAATTGCGGGAATTGAGAGGTTAGGAGGAACGATATGGCTACCAATGCACAATATTGGGGAACGGGAAGAAGGAAAAAGGCTATAGCCCGGGTGAGACTGGTACCCGGCAACGGAAACATAACCATCAATGACAGGAGTTTCGAGAATTTCTTTCCCAACAAGACCAGCCGTCTGATTGTTTTACAGCCCATGGAACTGACCGACCAAGCAGGTAGGTTTGACATCATCTGCCGGGTAGGCGGTGGCGGGGTTACCGGACAGGCTGGAGCCATACGACTGGGTATCGCCCGGGCGCTCATCAAAGCCAATACCGAATTGCGTCCCAGTCTGAAAAGGGCCGGGTTCCTGACCAGAGATCCGCGTATGACGGAAAGAAAGAAGTACGGTCTGCATAAAGCCCGCAAAGCCCCGCAGTATTCGAAACGCTAATTGGCTACTAAAGCCCCTCGACAGAGGGGCTTTTTGTGTGGTGCGCCCGGCATGGGCGCAGTCTAAAGGGTGAAAGTCCCTAGTGCGGGTTGATAGTGCCAAGCAGTGCGGCCGAGCAAGGCTGCATCATATAGCGGGTGGAAATCCCGTCCGGTAAGGTTAG
>JAAYJY010000312.1 GCA_012522705.1 Syntrophomonadaceae bacterium
ATCTTTCACCTCAAGCACCACAAACCCAATGTCAGGCCCGATAATCACAAAATCAGGACGACGATTTCTTATGATTGGTTCTCTGTAAACTACATAATCATCGGGTAAACCTTTTAAAGTATTGAACAAAATATTCTCGCCCCGGGTTCCGGAACGAAAATATTCAGGTATCATCTGAGCCAAGATAGTCCCCCCTGTTGCCAATGATTTAACTTTACCTTCGTAGACTGTCTAGCTTCTTCATTTCTAAATATGGGTAGGTAACTCTCTTCCCCATCATATAATACGAGAATTCAACCTCGCATAAGTCTAATCCCGTAGATTCTCACACAAAACAACAGTGTTCTTTCCATTCCAGTCCCCCTACCACCCCGGGTACTTGCCCCGCCACTCGTCGCCTCCTTGGTATCCTGCCAGCAGGTCATCGGCCAGTTCGGTGATCTCCTGGCTTAGTTCCACTTGAGCGGCCCAATCGGCCGGGATTGCTGAAACGCCCAGATAAGCGCCCAAGATGTTGCCAGTAATAGCTCCGGTGCTGTCGCTGTCACCGTCATGGTTGACGGCCAGGCAGAGGCCTTTCTGGAAATCATCCCCGGTTGCCAGGGCGCAATAGATGGCTACCGCCAGGGCTTCTTCAGCTACCCAGCCCTCCCCGATCTGGCGGACGTTTTGTTCGTGGTCGGAGGGGTTCCGCTTCAGCAGGTCGAGGGCCAGCTGGACACATTGGAGGGTTTCCTGGTACCGTTTATAGGTCTGCAGTTGTTGAAGTGCACTCTGGATCGACTTCCTCAGTTCCTTTCCGGCAATCAGCTCGCTGATCAGGGCGGCCAGGACCCCGGCCGGCAGGTATCCGGTAGGATGTCCGTGGGTTATGGCGGCCGCCTCGCAACCCAGGCGAAACGGTTCTTGGGCGATCAAGCCTACCGGGGCGACCCGCATGACTCCCCCGCAGCCCTTGCTCTTGTTCAAGGGTTTTTCCATGGTCCCCATCTCGGAAGCGTGAAGGGCGGACAGACAGGTATTGCCCGGAGCCCGGCGATGATGCAGAGCTTTCAGTTTTATCAGCCAGCCATCATCCGTTTGCTTGCCGAATCTGTCCGCGTAGTACCGGTTTTCATCACCCTGGGTATGGAGCCAGCGCAGATAGGCATGGTGGATGATGTCGGTCGGAGAGCCGCCGCTCTGGTCGCGGTCCCGGTTGCCGGCCCGCAGCAACCCTTCCCCGGTAAACATGGTCATCTGGGTATCATCGGATATGAAGGCTGGTTGGGGCAGCTTGTTTATCCCCTGGGGTCCGTATTTGGTCTTAATAGCATTTAGGCTCGTAAATTCCACCGCATAACCCAATGCATCTCCCACCGCGCCGCCCAGCAGACAGCCCCGGAAGAATTCCTGGTCCCGCCGGTTTTTCTCACCCTCGCCCATGCTCGTGTCCTCCCCTGTGCATGGCTTTCTCATATAATGAAAATAATTCTACAATCTGCGAGCAATTCCCTTTTTGTTCTGTTATTTATGAATACGAAATATGTGATGGCGGGAATGGGGATGATGGCGAAATTGGTGCGAAAAAAGCGAATGGCAGATGTCGTTGGTCTGCCTGGGCAGGCTTGCATCGCCATCCGCGGGCTCGGCTGGTTTTAAGTGAACAAGTGCCAATAACCTGGGGACACGCCCCCAGCCATTGCCCGGTTAGAGGCTGGCGGCGCCGTGGTTCACAAAGGCCTTCTCCCAGTCATCCACATAAAACCCGGTGGCCCACTCCGCCATGATGATGCGGGTCCCCTCCGGCAAGTCCATTTCTCCCAGGGGAACACTGTCCAAATGCTCGCCGTTAAGACCAAAGAAATACAGCTTACTGGTGGTCGTGATGACCGCTATATCCTTATTGGGGGAGGTAAAGGCATCCACCGCGTTGGGGACCCGGTCTCTTATGCTCTGCCAGTTGAGATACAAGGTATCATAGACGACCAGGCTGTCGGGAGGGATGGAGTTGATATTGAAGTCCATGTATTCGGGGGTACCGTGGTGGTGGTAATTGACTCTCCCCTGCAGGTACCAATGGCCATTTCTGCGGGTGAGTCCGAAATTATCCTCCCCGCCAGCCTCCGCTGTCAGTGTGATTCCCTGCCCATACAGGGTTTGCCGTGCCTGCTGGCGGGCGCTGCGATAGGCTGCCGCTCCATCTTCTCCCAGCAAATCCGCCGCGCTGATACCCAGGGGGGATGATAATTGATCCACCGGCAACACCTCCAGTTTTTCCATATCCCCATCATTCCAGGCTATGGCGGCATAATTATTGCCGATATAATCGACCGCCAGACTTGGCCTGCGTGTGGATGCGGCGGGGGCCTGGACGCCCTCTTTTGATGCTGCCGGGTCATCCTTGATGGCCACATTCTGCGCCGGCAA
>JAAYJY010000313.1 GCA_012522705.1 Syntrophomonadaceae bacterium
ACTGAGCTAATCGCCCTGGTGACCCCTGGGGGACTCGAACCCCCGTTACCGCCGTGAAAGGGCGGTGTCTTAGACCGCTTGACCAAGGGGCCGGATGGTGGGCCTACCAGGATTCGAACCTGGGACCAACCGGTTATGAGCCGGTAGCTCTACCAACTGAGCTATAGGCCCGGAGGTCTCTAAAAACCCCGCAAGAGTTAGTATATATAATCCGCCTGCAAAAATCAATAGTCAACCCATAAATAATGCAGATGGAGCGCAGGGCATTAAAAAAGCGGTAAATCATTACTTACCGCCGTTTTCTCATGGCTCCCCGAGTAGGATTCGAACCTACAACCCTCCGGTTAACAGCCGGATGCTCTACCGTTGAGCTATCGAGGAAGGACCCAACGAAGCTAATTATATAATCATTGCGAAGCCCTGTCAATAAGCCGCAAAAATAACAGTACGCCCACCATGACCTCGAACATCCTATTCAATATAGTCCTTAAGCTTTTTACTGCGGGAAGGATGCCGAAGTTTACGCAAGGCTTTGGCCTCGATCTGCCTTATCCTTTCCCGAGTCACTCCGAATTCCTGCCCCACTTCTTCGAGGGTCCGGGGACGTCCGTCATCTAGTCCAAACCGCAGCCTCAGGACTTTCTCCTCTCGGTCGGTTAGGGTGTTCAGGATGCCGTCCATATGCTCCCGCAACAGGACAAATGATGCCGATTCCTCAGGCGACTCGGCATCCTCATCGGTAATAAAATCACCCAAATGACTGTCATCTTCTTCACCTATTGGGGTTTCCAGCGAAACGGGCTCCTGGGCAACCTTCATGATCTCGATTACTCTCTCCACCGAGATGTCCATCTCTTCGCCCACCTCACTGGGAGTCGGCTCACGCCCCAGTGTTTGCAGGAGGCTGCGCTGTACCCGCGATAACTTGTTGATAGTCTCCACCATATGGACCGGAATTCTAATAGTGCGGGCTTGGTCAGCAATAGCCCTGGTTATGGCCTGCCTTATCCACCAAGTAGCATAGGTGCTGAATTTAAAACCTTTGCGGTAGTCGAATTTTTCCACTGCCTTCATGAGGCCCAGGTTGCCTTCCTGGATCAGGTCTAAAAAGAGCATCCCCCGGCCTACATAACGCTTGGCAATACTGACTACCAGCCTAAGGTTCGCCTCTACCAGCTTACGTTTGGCCTCCTCGTCACCGCTCTCGATCAACAGGGCCAGTTCAATCTCTTCGCTAGCCGTGAGCAATCGAACCCGTCCTATTTCTTTCAAATACATACGGACCGGGTCATCTATCTCTACTCCTTCGGGCACCATTACTTTTTCATTCTCAATGCTTTCCGGTTCGGTCTCGCCAGTTTCTTCTTCATGTTCGCTGTCGGGCCCCACAGTAATGCCCAGTGTCTGCAGATGTTCGAGGATATCATCCATCACGTCTGGTTCCAGGCTGAAGTGCTGCAATTCTTCAACGATCTCTTCATATGTGAGGTTTTTCTTTTTCTTGCCTTTTTCGGCCAGACTGCTTATGCTTTCTGCGACCTTGTTGTCTTTCACAGCGAACCTCCTTCCTGGGCAAAATAGGCGACTTTATCGATGTTTACCATAAAGCGGATTATTGATTCGAAATCACCTTGAACGGCCAGTTTTTCTACCCGGTCGTACATTGTTTGCCATTGCTTCTCGGTCTTCCTTTGTTCCACTCTCATTATAAACTCTTCCGCTTCTATATCCAGATGGTCATCCTCTTCCCCCATCAACATGGCTACTCGCGCATACACTGCAACGTTTCCATCAGAGGGATGGGCCGACATCATCTGCTGCAATTTGTCATTCTGGCTGCCTTCCAATCGATCGTATTCCGTGATAAAATCCTGGTATTTGTCATCGGCGAAGAAATTAATGCCGATGCGGGACTTAATTCTGTCGTAGAGCTTCGAATCACTGAGCATTGCTGCCAGAATTTTCTCCTGCAGACCATATTTGCCGTATTCAGTATTATCCCTGTTTATTCCATTATTATTCCTGTAACGACTTCTGCCCTGACTTTTATGGCTCCGGCGATATTCTTGATAAACCAGGTTTTCTTCAATCCGAAGCTTACGGGCCAACATTTTGATGTAATTATCCTGTTCCACCACACTGCCCAACCGGTCTATATCCGCTTTGATAATGCCGATAATCCGTATCTTGGTTTCCAGGTCCAAAGCTGAAGCGGTATGCATGAGCCGATTGAGCTTGAATTCAATGTCGCTACATACATTATTCTCGATATATTGCCAAAATCCCTTTTTCCCTGAGGATTCTATTAAATCGTCAGGATCCTGGCCAGCCGGGAGGCTGATTATATCTACCTTGACCTCGACACCGCGCAGGACATCGGCGGCCCGAAGGGTGGCATTCTGACCGGCTTCATCGCCATCGTAGACGATAGTCACCTTTTCCCCATATCTGTGCAACAGCCGTGCCTGCTCCTCGGTCAAGGCGGTCCCTAGGGAGGCTACCGTGTTCATAATGCCCGTCTGTTGAAGTTTTATGCAGTCCATGTACCCTTCCACCAGGAAAGCATTATTATGACTTCGTATAGCTTCACGGGCTTGGGCCAACCCATATAAATTCTTGCGTTTGGAAAAGAGTTCGGTTTCCGGGGTATTCAAATACTTCGGCATTGCATCCCCCAGGCTTCGCCCTCCAAAACCTATCACGTCCTGGTTGTAAAGCATTATCGGAAATATTAACCGATGCCGGAACAGATCATAATAGCGGCCCTGGTTATTACTCCTTTTGGCAAGTCCCGAATCCTTTACAGCGTCTGGACTGAAGCCCTTACCCAGCAGGTAATTGGTCAATTCCTGCCAATCCTCACTGGCGTACCCCAAGCGGAAGTGCCCTATGGTCTGTTCATCAATTCCACGCTGGCCCAAATAAGAACGGGCTTCACTTCCCGATGCAGACAACAGCTTTTGGTGATAGAACTGGGCCGCGGTATTGTTTATACTGATAATGGTCTTCTGGCGGTCAATCCGGCCGCGATCCCTGGGACGGCTGATATCCACCCCTGCTTTGGCGGCCAATACCTCCAAAGCTTCTTTGAACTCCAGGCCATCCTTTTTCATTAGGAAGGTGAAGATGTTTCCGCCCGTATGGCAGCCAAAACAGTAAAACATCTGCTTGTCCCGGCTCACACTGAAGGACGGTGTCTTTTCCGCATGGAAGGGGCACAGGCCCCAATAATTGTTGCCTTTGCGGCCGAGCTGGACTGTTTCCGATATCAGCTCGACAATATCCAGCTGTGATTGTATCTGTTGTATTTTTTGGTCTTCATCGAAATAAGCCATAACTCCACCTACTATTCGCTATCGTTCGGGAAATTCCTTTTTTATTACGGAAAAAACGAGAGACTATCTGGAGTTCATGCTTTTAATATCCGAAAACCCGCCGCGTATCCGGAACCATCGACTGAGGAATGTAAATATCCTTAAAGAGGTTGATGCAATAGGCATCACTCATTCCAGAAATGTAGTCCAGGACTGCCCGTTCCAGACCCTCTTCATCGGCGATCTGGAGGTATAAGGGGCTCATCTTGGCCGGGTTCTTCAGGTAGTAATCATACAGGCTGGAAATTATAAACATAGCCCGGTTGCGTTCTTCCTGGCATACTGGACCGCGATATATGGTTTCAAACATGAACTCCCGCAGCCCCCATAGCGCTCGCTCCACTTCGTGGCCGGACTCTACCAGCACCGGCTGGCCGGAATCCATCAATTGCCGGGTATGGTTAATGGTATCTATCACTAGGGTGGCTATCCGCTGGCTGTGGGTTGCTCCCAGAACCTCGAGGAAACCAGTCGGAATTTGGTCCAGGGTCAATAGTCCAGCCCTTATGGAATCATCAATGTCATGCTGAACATACGCAATCTTGTCCGCGATTCGAATAACCTGCCCTTCCAGAGTAGCCGCATAAGCACCTCCTTGTCCGTAACCGCTGTGATTTAGAACCCCATCCAAAACCTCTGCAGATAGATTCAGCCCACTGTCCCCTTTATGCTGTTCGATCCTGGTAAGCACCCGCACGCTATTCTCACTGTGTCTGAAGTGATTACCGGTTATCTCGTTCAATACCTGCTCCCCGGAATGGGCAAAAGGGGTATGCCCAACATCATGGGCCAAGGCAATGGCTTCGATCAGATCCAGGTTGAGGTTTAATCCCGCTCCGATGGTCCGGGCGATCTGGTTTACTTCCAGGGTATGGGTCAACCGGGTGCGGTAATGATCGCCCGGGGGGGCGACAAATACCTGGGTCTTGTGTTTCAAGCGCCGAAATGACTTGGAGTGTATGACCCGGTCCCGGTCCACCATGAAACAGGTGCGGACAGGGTCGGGTGCTTCTTTTTTTACGCGCCCGGCTGAATCCTCTGATATGACCGCATACCTGCTCAAGCCAGCTGCCTCCCGGGCCTCTATTTCCTCTCTGACCGTCACCGCCGTCACCCCTTTCAGATGGATATTTACAAACCGAAGGTTAAAGGGTCCTTATTATCGGAAGATATTGTTGCATATCCATCAGCCCCAACCGATCCAGCCGAATTCAGCTTGCCAGAACAACTCACTTATACCCGGTGGCTTTCACTTCATCCATGGTTTGACCCATGAATTAATCCGGGCTCAGACCGCTTCCTGGTGAATACACTTGATACGCTGCCGGAGAAGAAAAACTTTCTATAATTCCATATACTACAACCAGATCCTATTTCCTTTAAAATTCTACTTGTAGTTGGCTGGAATAAAGAAGGAGCCCTGTTGCCAGGACTCCC
>JAAYJY010000314.1 GCA_012522705.1 Syntrophomonadaceae bacterium
AACTCCAGCCAGTGTTCATGACAGTAGTGTTGCTCCAGACATAATTAAACAGGTTAAGGAAAATGTCAAAACCCCTCCACGCTACTATTTAATGGACTCAGGTTATGACAGTGCAGACATCTATAAATCAGTAAAATATGACCATAAGGCTCAAGCTATTATACCCTTGAATCTAAGGGGAGCCCAGGAACCCAAAGCAGGATTTGACTTTGATGGTACGCCAATGTGTTCTGCCGGATACAGAATGGTTTACTGGGGCCATGAGAAAGATGCCAATAAGTTCAGGTGCCCGCATGTAATGGGCAAATGTAACTGCCCCCACGGTTCTGCCTGGTGTTCTGACTCAAATTATGGAATGGTGATTAAGACTAGGGTTAAAGACGACCCCCGTTTGTTTTGTACTCCCCACCGGGGAACTGATAACTGGCATAAGTTATATAACCAGAGAACCGGAGTAGAGCGATGTTTTGGCCGACTTAAGGAGCATATTGGCTTAGACAATCTAACTCTACGTGGCCTGGCTAAAGTTAAAGCCCACGCTTACCTGTGCGCAATATCTTTGTTAGCCACAGTAATAGCGGTTAATCCTATTAAGAAAGAACAAATAGCAGCCTAAATCAGGGTAACGAAAAACCTTAAATCATGTACTAGGGGATAGTCTGCTCTTTTTAGTGTAATCGTATCACAATCATCCATCAGAGGCTGGATATTTAGTGGCTTCTGACTAGTATACGGCACTAGTTAACTACTGCTGTTGTGGATTCCCGGAATTTTTGTAGTTATGCAAGACTCTCAATAATATACTCGAATTCTCTACCAGGGAAGCTCAGAGGTAACCACATTTCCCGTCCGAGGGCTGAGAAGAACGGCTTAAATTCAACGTTTATGACCATTTCGGTGGTTGCAAAATATGATTAGCGGTCAAGTCAGGTGCTAATCCTCTATAGCCTGGAAAAAGAGATTTATTCCCGACCCTGCCCCGAATACGTCGTAGAAAAGCCGGCGAGTCAACCTCGCCGGCTTTCGTTATTTATCAACACACATTCCGGGACCAATTCCGATTGGCACCATGCTCCAGGCTTTTATTTGATCATAGAGCTGCCGGTCGGCAAAATGGTGCGGCCAAACGTACTATTAACCCAGATCGCACTAGCCATATAAACACCCAATATTCCTACTGCGCCCAACAAATAAGCCGCAATCGGTTTCCACGGGGTAGCTCCTATCCAGCCACCGTCCATGAGAGCCACCAATCCTGCCGCTGGCGTCAGCAATAACAGAATTAGGCCCATGACCGCATTGGACGATTTCATGTAGCAAGGGGTTAAAAAGATGAGGGCTATGGTTAAGATTACCCAAGCATAGCCGTCCATGTGTCCATCAAGGGGGATAGCCCATTTGTTAGCGGCCGCAAAATATTTGACAAACATTTCAAGTCCGCCGGCCAGCATGAAAAAGCCCGAGAAGAACAGGAACACGTTACCACCGATAAGAGCGCCTTCTTTTAGTTCAATTACACCCACGGTAAACTGAACAATAAAGCCTCCCATCAACCAGCAACCCAAAAGGGGTAGCGCCCCGGCAGATACGGAACCAGATAGAAGCGCATAAAAAGTCAGACCTGCGACACCTAAAGCTACTAGTCCTGCTGGGGCTGGATTAGCCCATCCACCTCCATGTCCTGACATCTAAAATCCTCCTTACGTTTTTAAATTTTCATTCCGCTACCAATCCTGCTTAAAAGGTAAGGGTGAGGATTCGTTAATGCTTGTGAAACAAGGGTTTGTTTCAATTATGTAGCGATCCTTACCTTAAGCTACTTTCCAGAAAACAACAAAAGGCGTTGTTCAAGGGATTGATCGTGGCATTAGGTTTCCTGCACGCGTTCTTTCCGCAACACCTCCTTTAGTAATAGATTTTATGACCTGTTACTTTCGGATATGCTTATTTTATTGGCTATCAAACATTCCGTCAACAAATTTTTTGGTTTGGCCTGTTTTTCGCATCTCTAATATCCCTGTTACAGTTGTCAATTGGGCATTAAGACAGTTCCCTAATTGCTAATGATTCCAAGCGTATAATCGCTGCTGACAGGACAGTCTCTTTCCCCAATAAAACCCTCGTCAACGCGAGTTTGCCACCCAGTCCTGATACCAAACTGGCTTCTCTGACCAGGTCTCTCCCTTGCTACGACAATAAACCGGCCCTTGTTCAAAAGGTCGGTTTTATAAATGGCGGAGAGACAGGGATTCGAACCCTGGAGGCGGGGATTAACCGCCTACTCGATTTCGAGTCGAGCGCCTTCAACCATACTCGGCCATCTCTCCATTTTATATTGTTTTAGTCTTCACTGGGATGCACATACAGGCCTACGGAGCTCTGTCATTTCTTAATCGGGAGAAAAACAGTCTTAATAACTGGGTGCATTCTTCCCCCAAAACACCAGGGATGACCTCTATTTGGTGATTCAAGCCTGGATACCTCACTAGATCGATAACCGATCCCGCCGCTCCCGCTTTCTGGTCCCGGCTGCCATAGACCAGCCGCTTGATGCGAGCATTTATCATAGCCCCGGCACACATCGAGCAAGGTTCCAGGGTGCTATAAATGGTTACATCTTCGAGCCGCCAACGGTTGAGGAAAAGGGTCGCTCTTTGCAGTGCCAGCAGTTCTGCGTGGGCAGTGGCATCCTGGCGCATTTCCTTTTCATTATGAGCTTGGGCGATTACCTCACCTTGCCAGACGACTACAGCCCCCACCGGTATCTCCCCCGCAACAAAGGCTGCCTGGGCCAACTGCAGGGCCTGGCGCATATATTCCTTCTCCCTCATTAAAGGGACTCACCACCAAAATGGTGCGCCCGGAGGGACTCGAACCCCCGGCACACGGTTTAGGAAACCGTTGCTCTATCCTGCTGAGCTACGGGCGCTGGTTGTTTTCATTTCATTAATAAGTACGGCAGACACCTGTTCTACACTAAAATAGGAAAACCCTATGTTTTCCTTATCAGTTGCTCTGCTTTTAATTGTATGGCGCGCCCTGAGGGATTCGAACCCCCGACCTCCAGGTTCGTAGCCTGTCACTCTATCCAGCTGAGCTAAGGGCGCCTGATACTGGTTTATAAAA
>JAAYJY010000315.1 GCA_012522705.1 Syntrophomonadaceae bacterium
CAGCTGGTCGCTTTTCTGTTCGGATTACTTGGGGTGACCATGACCTACGCCATCAGCACCCGGATGCGCAGCGATCCCATCCTGAGTCTGATTCTATGCGGGATTTTGATGGGCGCGGTCTTTTCAGCCCTGATCAGCCTGATCAAATTCGCTGCCGATCCTTTGGACAAGCTGCCCGCCATCACATTTTGGCTGATGGGGAGTTTATCTGATATCAACATGAAGGATATTGCTATAACAATATTCCCTATCCTGGGTGGTTCGTCAGTATTGATGCTTCTCCGCTGGCGTCTCAACGTTCTTACTTTTGGCGAGGAGGAAGCCCAAACCATGGGTCTGAACGTGACCTTGCTGAGATCCATCGTCATCGTATGCGCCACCGTCATCACATCGGCGGCGGTCTCCATCTCGGGACTGATCGGTTGGGTGGGACTGGTCATCCCGCACCTGGCCCGGATGCTGGTAGGACCTGATTACCGGTATTTAATGCCTACTGCCATGCTGATGGGGGCGGCTTTTCTGCTGATGGTGGATGATTTGGCCCGACTAGCCACCACCGTCGAGATCCCCATCGGGATCCTGACAGCTTTGCTGGGCGTGCCATTTTTCCTATACTTTTTTTCACGGCGCAGAGGGTGGTGAAGATATGCTGCTGGAAGCCAGAGATATACACTGCGGCTATGACGGCCAGCCGGTCTTGAACGGAGTCGACCTCTGGGTTGGCAAAGGTGAGATACTATGCATTCTGGGCCCCAACGGGTCCGGAAAAACCACATTATTTAAGGCTATTCTCGGCCTACTTAAGGTTGACCGGGGCGAGATCTGTTTTAACAACCACTCCATTCTGAAAATGCCCCGGCAGCAGTTGGCCAGGATCATCGGCTATGTTCCGCAGTCCCATAACCCGCCCTTTCCCTATAATGTCATGGACGTGATCCTGATGGGCCGAACCTCGTACATAGGGACATTTTCGGCACCGAAGGCGGCTGATTACGCTGTTGCGGAGCAAGTGGTGGAAACCCTGCGGATGGAACACTTGTCCCAGAAGATTTATACCCAGTTAAGCGGGGGGGAGCGACAGTTGGTTATGATCGCCCGCGCTCTCGCCCAGCAGCCGCAGATCCTGATGATGGATGAGCCGACTTCGAATCTGGATTACGGCAATCAGCTGATGATTTTCGATCATATACAGATGCTGGCAGCGACTGGGCTGGCGGTGATTATGATCTCCCATATGCCGGATCACGCGTTGCTGTATTCCGATCGGGTGGTACTGCTGAAGGATGGTCATGTATGTGGTATAGGCCCACCGGAGGAGGTCGTAACGGAAGACAAATTGAAATTGCTCTACGGGATCCAGACTCTGATCACCAGTGTGGTTTTGACCAACGGTCAGGTCGTTAAAATATGTGTCCCGGACCATTACCAAAAAGCGAGGGGGCGATTTAGCTTAATTAATGAGAATGGGAGATCGCGGGCTCAAGTAAATGGGCAAGCAACGAAAATTTAAACGAAGGTTTGTAAAGGAGGAATGTAGTATGAAAAGGACAGTGAGTGTCGCTCTAATTCTCATGCTGATGTTTGGAGTAATGTTATCCGCGGCTGGTTGTGCCAACAACGCCCAGACGCCAGCCCCGGCACCCGAAACCGCCCCCCGAACCATGACCGACAGCGCCGGACGAACTGTAACCCTGCCGGCTAAAGTAAACAAAGTCTACTGCACCACCCCGGCAGCCGCAACCATGCTCTATATCCTGGCTCCGGAAACATTGCTGGGATGGAATTATCAATTGGCGCCCCATGCGAAAAACTTCATTCCCGCTCCCTATAACGAACTGCCCAATCTGGGCGCTTGGCATATGACTAAGACTACCAATGTGGAGGAGTTGCTAAAATACGATTTTGAACTGGTCCTTCTCTCCGTACCCACTGATCCGGCCATCGCCGACGATATCGCCACCCAGACCGGGAAGCCGGTTTTTGTGATCAATTACCCGGTCACAGAATCAGGCCAATACTTTGAAGTTCTTGGCGAAATATTGGGCAAGGAGCAAAGGGCCAATGAACTGGCTGATTATTGCAACGAGGTAATCAAGGAGATCGGGGACAAGGCCGCCACCATTCCCCAGGATGAACTGGTGACAGTCTATTATGCGGAAGGCAATAATGGACTCATGACTGACCCCAAGGGTTCCATAATCAGCCAAGCCCTGGATTATGTAAACGGACAAAACGTAGCCGATATTCCGGAAAAAGGCGGCGGTGGGATGACTCCCATCACTCTGGAGCAATTACTTAAATGGGATCCGGAGGTTATTGTGACCTGGAGCACCTTTAATGAAAAACCGGGGTTTTTGGTTGAGCAGATCCTGGCCAATGGGGACTGGAAAGAGATCCAGGCTGTAAAAAATAAACGGGTCTATGAAGCCCCGGCTGACAAACCCTTTTCCTTCTTTGGCAGATTGCCGGCCGCCAATCAGATTATCGGCTTTAAATGGGCCGGGCAGCTGCTTTATCCGGACGTTTATCAATATGACATCCGACAGGAAATAAAGGAGTTCTATAAGTTGTTCTATCAGTTGGACTTGACCGACAGCCAACTGGATGACGTATTGGATTATGGGGATGAACGTCATCTCCAGTAAATCATAGGATATATCATAGGTTTTGGGAGCGCCGCAGACCCCCTGCCCGGCGATCTGCGGCATTTTCCGTAAGGCGACCGGGGGGACGGTTCTCTCGGTCGAGTCTGGGGCCGACCGGGAGAACCGTCCGAGACCACCGGGTAAGCACCTGTTTTGTCATCCAGAGGAGCCGAAGGCGACGAAGGATCTCGCTCCGGAATAGACTCCTCACTACGTTCGGAGTGACAGTGTCGGAAGGATGGAACAGATTATGGTCTTCCGGTTAAATGGCCGGCAACGCAATTATCTTCTTATCATAATATTGGGGCTGACCTTGGTTCTGGTTACTTTGGCTCTGATTGCCGGCCACCGGCAGGACC
>JAAYJY010000316.1 GCA_012522705.1 Syntrophomonadaceae bacterium
CCCACGATTTTCCCAAGTGCGGTATTCAGAGTTCCCTGCAGGGCCATGGCGGCCCCGGACAATGCAGCTATGGCCACGTAAATGAGATTGGGCATGTTATCTCGTCTCCTAGCGTTTTGGGTCTATTTTCCGAAAATAGACCGGGATTTATTCACGCCGGGAATTCGATAAGGGCAGCGGCAGCGGTAATGACCATACCCAACCACAAGCCGCTTCGTTCATTATGCCAGTCTTGGGTTTTTGGCCTGGAGCCAGAACACGATATGGCTGCTAAATGTCACTCTGGGCACAACCAAGAGTCAGATCAGTTCCTCTAAGTCTCATTCAAGAACAAGAAGACCTGTCTGGGGATAACATCCCCAATCATACAAAGGTAGCAGCCAGAATAATGATCATACCCAACCAAAAGCCATGGCGTCCGCTGTGGAGATCATGGGTTTTTGCCTGGGGCCAGAGCTGGAAGGCAACCAGGTAGGCCATGATACCTGAGGCCAGACCCAGCAGCAGGGGCATCAATGCCGGCAGCAGGAAGATCAGATATATGCCCAGCAGGGTGCCAATCGGGGTTATGAGGCTGAGCAGCAGAACTTGCACAAGTATGAAAGGTTTATTCATCCCCGCCATAACCAATGGTACCGCGATGGCCATCCCCTCGGGGATGTTATGTATTCCTATCCCCAATGCTATCACCATGCCGGTGCGGTTTTTCATCACGTCGCCCAAGGCGATGGCCATCCCCTCAGGCAGGTCGTGTAGGGCGATGCCCAACAGGATCAGATACCCCAATCCCAGCAGGCTGTGGGATCCGGAACGGCGCGAGCCCAGTAAATGGTCGAAGGTCACCATAAACATGAACCCAAGGGCAATCCCCCCCAAGGCGATTCCGGCTTGGCCAAAAAGCAAGGCCGAGGGCAGCATGTCGAAAACCACCACCGCGGTCATCACCCCCGCCGCCAGCCCCAGGAAAAAAGCCAGCCCGCGGGGGCTCCAATGCCTTTTTATAAAGATCAGCACCGCCCCCACTAAGGTCCCCAGGCCCGCGGCTATGCCCCATTGAAGGCTATCCGCCAGCAAATCCGCCACCTCCCAGCAATTTATTCCATATCTATGAGAAAGGAAGGCAGCATATTCTCTTGGTAAGTAACTCGGTAACCGGAATGTGTCCGGGGAGCAGTTCGAAACCACTGCGAAAGTACATTTTGCCAAAAGGGTCTATTTTCATGCCAGCTTACATATTTTTCTAAAGGAGGAGGTGTTGAAAGGTGAGAATACCGGCAGAATTGAAAGGTTTGGGAATTGCAGTGGCGATGAGTATCATCCTGTGTACCGTGGCAGCCGCAGTGGTTTACTACACCGGCATCCGGGAAACGGTTTTAAACCCCCTGGGCAAGACAATAATGGTAATGAGCGTCTTTACCGGTGCAGCGATGGTGACCAGAGCATATGGTAACCGGGGATTGGTGCGGGGGGCCACCCTGGGTCTGATGTTTTTTGTCCTCATGTTGATCACGACCTTTTTGACCCAGCCCACCCAAATATATATCATGGGGTTCATTTACACCGTTACCGCTTGTCTGATATCGGGTGCCCTGGGCGGTGTACTGGGTGTCGGCATGAGCGAGGGAAGGTAACCGCAAAGGCATGTAGGCATTTAAAGCATTTATGACATGTATGGCATGCAAGACGGCAAGGGAACTGGCAGATAAATTCTATCAGTTCCCTATTTGACTGTGGCCAGCAGCACCAATCCGATCAGTATCAGTGCAGCGGCAATAATGAAGTACAAAGCGGGCATGGCTGCGCGCCTGGATTTTACCCCCATATCTTTTTTAAGATATTCCTCAAGAAACCTGGTAATTTGATATAGTAGACCTTCACCGCTTTCACCCCTTTTATTGATTTGCTCCTACCTGCAGGACCGGGGACGGACCAATCGAGGCCCATCTGCTGTAAACCCTGGGTCTAGTTCATTGTATGATGATACGTGGAGAAATGTTACCTTTATGAATATGATTGTCCCACGGCTTTTATGTTAGTGATTTGAATGGGATTTTCAACGCCATTTGCGAAGCTCGGCGGTCAAACCCTGCCGGGTGATGGGGATGAAATTTTTGATGGGGATACTAGTGCGGAAAACCTGTCCATACTGGCGGTCCACCAAACGCTTATCCAAGACTACTACCGCCCCCCGGTCGGTTTCACTGCGGATGAGCCTCCCCACCCCCTGTTTGAAACGGAGGGCGGCGTCGGGGAGCATGAAGTGTTTGAAACTGCTCTGGCGAGCGGTCCGGTAGTACTGTTCCCAAGCACTGCAATAGGGGTCGGCCGGTGCGCGGAAGGGAAGTCTGACAATGACCAGGCAGCGCAAGACGTCCCCGCGCAGGTCGATACCTTCCCAGAAGGTTTCCACCCCCATCAGGATACAGTTGTCGCCGAACACAAAATCATCCATCAGACTGGCAAAATCACCATACTCATGCTGGACCAGCAGATTGAAGCCTTGCTGTTGGCAATAGGGTTTGCGGGCGCGGGATGCCTGCTGCAGATGTTGGCGGGAAGTGATAAGGACCATGGTCTGGCCTTCCTGAGCCGCGAATATATCCGTCATCACTGTGAAAACGGCCAAGTCGAAGGCAGGGTTGCCTGGGTCGGGCATATCTTCCACCACATACAGGCAGGCTTGCCTTTCATACTCAAAGGGGGAATGCTCCAGATGGGTGACCAACCTCCCCTCACCACCATACTGGTGCAGGCCGGAGCGAACTATGAAATTATCGAATCTGTCTTCTACGGCCAGGGTGGCAGAAACCATCACCAGGGTTTTCAGGCGACTATATAACTTGCCGGCCAGCAGTTCACCGGTGTCGACTCCCCCGGCACAGAGGGCAGCGGCCTGCCCTTGGCTGAAATCAACCCAGGTAATTGTATTTTCGCTGTTTAAGCCCTCGATCATGATGGTGAAGAGGGTGTTGTCGGTCTCCCGCAGGGCAGTCATTATCTCCAACAGGTCACTGCCTTCCGCCTCTCCTTCCAATTCCCCATGAAGGTCGCTCAAACTCAACAACAGCTGGCTCATGACGGGACCCCACTCTTGAGTGTAGGTCTCTAAAATATCGGCCATCCAATCCTGCTCCTTGTCCTCCGCAGTCAGGATATGGGTGAAGCTATAGTCAGACGGCAAGGCCAATCCTCGGGTAAATCCGGACAATATTTTCCCGGTGGTCCGGCTCAGCCCCTCAGCCAGCATTTCGCATTCTTCCAAACCAGGACCGAGTTGGGCAAATTGGCTGCGCAAATGGGCCAGGAAGCCTTTGCGGGCACGGCGCTCTCGCTGATGCAGCACCCCCAACCGGCGTAAAAGTTCGTTGTGGTCAAACCGGGAAGACAGGCGGTCAAAGGTCTCTTTGATAAAGGTGTGGGCCTCGTCTATGATCAGGGAGGTGAATTCGGGCAGGATACGGTTGTCAACCATCACGTCGGACAACAACAGGGCATGATTGGTGACGATCAAGTCAGCTTTGCCCATGGATTTTATCATCTTGAGCCGGAAGCATTTGTCATGATAGAGGCATTTCTCCCGCAGACAACTGTTGCGGTCGGCCATCACCACCGGCCAGTGGCGCATAAGCTCCAGGCTAAGGCCCAATTCCTTACGGTCGCCGCTGCGGGTAGCTTCAGCCCAGGTCATCATCTTCTGGAAGAACTCGATCTGGTCTTTTTCCAGGGCTTTACGGCCTGACAGTATCCGCTGGTACTTGCTCCAGCACAAATAATTTTCCCGCCCTTTGGCCTCCACATATTTAAATTCAAAATCCAGGGCCTGCACCAACTGAGGCAGGTCCCGGTCCACAATCTGCTGCTGGAGCGCTTTGGTTTTGGTGGAGACTACCACCTTCTCCCGGTTTTGATGGGCCCACAACAAGGCCGGCACCAGATATCCGTAGGTCTTGCCGACTCCGGTCCCGGCTTCCGCCACCAGGAAGAGTTCATCCTGCAGGGCATTCCCCACCGCCTCCGCGAACCGCACCTGTTCCGCCCGGTATATATACCCATCCAGGACCCGAGCCAAAGGACTCCCGGGCTCAAATATCTGCTCCAGCTGCTGTCGATGGCCCGCCATAATTACCATCTCTCCAGACGGGACACACCGCCCCCATTGTCGATATGGTAGATCCCCTCGATTTGGACTTTTTTATCCTCCAAAGCCATCCGCACCTCATCCAGATTATCCGGGGCCACCTTGACTGCCAACCCGCAGCTGGACGATATCTGACGGGGGGTAGGCATGACCAAAAAATCAGCGGATACCTGTTTTAATACCCGCTCCGCTTTTAAGGCTTGAGATGTGGAGATGAAGACAAATACACCATATTCCTTTAGGTTGAACAGATCCTGTACCAATGTGAGTTCCCCGTTTCTAATAATCCAGATCGGCTATCTTGTAAAAAGTGCCTTTGCAATAGGCTATAAGCTGTTCTCCGGCCATGACCCTGGTCTCGGCAAACAATATCTCCCGCCCGGCTTTGACGACCCTGCCTTCCGCCCGCAGGGTATCTCCCAAACGGGCCGAGGCGGTGAATCCGATGGACATGTCAACGGTTGCCGCATTCATACCCAAACTACGCAACGCTACCCCCATGGCAGTATCCGCCAGAGAACTGATCAAACCACCTTGCAGCAGTCCGATGGAATTGGTATGTTCCTGCTGAGCCTTCATAGTGAACACGGCCTGCCCGGGACCGATGCTTACCAGTTTAATGCCCAGCAGTGTATAGAACGGAGCTTCCTCAACTGACCTTAGCAAGTAATGATATAGTTTTTCATCAATACCCAGATTCATCGGTGTCATCGGTCCAATCTCCTTTGAGCTTTTAATGTCATCGATATTATTCCATCCACAATCTGCAATTAATAAAAGAAATCGATCCGGTCCACAATAAGACAACAGGAGGTACTGTCTATGTTGAGAGACGGCCGGCTGATATTGTTCCCGCTGGTGATTTTGGCCTTATTCTTGTCTTCTTACTTCTTTTTCCGATCGGCCTACCAACCGGAGACCAAACCGGTGCCTGAAAGCAAATTGGACCAACCGCCGGTACTGCCCCCGCTCCCTGAACCGGAGTGGTATGTGAGATTCTCGGTGGAGGATCAAAAGTCCACCTATTACACTGAGCATCCCCAGGCGCCCGCATCGGCTTCAGCCCGGGGATATTTCCTGGGTTCGGCCGCGGTCCATCCCCGCCACCCGCTCAATGCCGGCGGAGAAGCCCGGGAACCTATCATCCCTTTCGGCACTACTCTCTTCCTGGCCCAACCGGTCCAGATCCAGGGCAATTGGTATGACACCCTGGAAGTCAATGATACCGGTGATGTCTATTATGGCCTGTGGCGCAAATATCCTTACTGGGTCGACGTCTATGCCGGCGCCACCAATTACTACACCCAGAAAGAGGCTCTGAAAAGTGGGGTCGACCTGCTCGACTATCACTGGTACGAGCCCTGGATATAGCTGCCCCCCCGTTTAATTGCTGGAGGGTTTGGGATGCTTCTTCTTGTCGTCGGATTCGTACCTTACTTTGTTGGCGCACCGGTCACAGATGAAAGTGCCAGGTTTGCTGGGATCGGCAGCTTTTTTCTCGGTTACCTTTTTAAAATCCTTGTCGTCTTCAAATAGTTGATAAACCTTGCTGCACAACAGACACTTGGCTTCGATCTGTTCCATAATCGTATCCCCCTTTTTGTATCTATCAG
>JAAYJY010000317.1 GCA_012522705.1 Syntrophomonadaceae bacterium
AACCTGGTGGACTCACTGACCTGGCCGGAGGTCTGCAGTTCCTGCAGTACCGGTAGATAGAATTCTGGCTTGACGATAATCACCACATCCTGGTAGTTCTTGGCCGCCGATCGGACCATGGTAGGCCCGCCGATGTCGATATTCTCAATGGCCTCGGCCAGACTCACATCAGGTTTGGCTATGGTTTCCCGGAAGGGGTAGAGGTTGACCGCCACGATGTCGATGGGTTCAATGGCGTTGTCAGCTATTTCCTGAAGGTGTTCAGGGATACGGCGGCACAGGATGCCACCATGGATCTTGGGATGCAGGGTCTTGACCCGACCATCCAGGATTTCTGGGAATCCGGTCACGTCAGCCACCTGGCGCACCTTGATGCCCGCCTCCTGCAAGGTTTTGAAGGTGCCCCCGGTCGATATGATATCGTATCCCAACTGTTCCAGGCCGCGGGCGAATTCCACCACTCCGTCCTTGTTCGATACGCTGATTAGAGCTCTTTTCATAGTATTTCAACCTCCTAAACTATGTGTACCTTGCGTCCTTCTATGTAAACCCGGCCTTCCGCCAACAGCTGCAGCACCTGCCAGTAAAGTCGGTGCTCCTGTGCCAATATGCGTTCCGCCAGGCTGTCTTCGGTATCGTCGTCCTCTACCGGCACCACCGCCTGCTTGATTATCGGTCCGGTATCCATGCCCGAGTCAACGACATGCACCGTGCAGCCGCTGTATTTGACCCGGTATTCGACCGACAGCCGCTGGGCATGCAAGCCCAGGAAAGATGGCAGCAGGGCGTGATGGATATTCAACACCCTGTGTGAGTAGGCATTCAGGATGACCCCACCCACCAAGCGCATGTAACCGGCCAGAACCAGGAAATCTATCTCTTCCCCCTGCAGATGGCAAACCAGTTCCGATTCGTAGGCATCCCGGCCCGGGAAAGCCTTGGGATCGATAAACAGGGCCTTTATCCCCAGTTCCCGGGCTCGCTCCAGGGCCGGAGCCAAGGCCTGGTCGGATATCAGCAGGCAAATATCGGCATCCAAGCGACCATTTTCGATGGCTCCCTGGATGGCCAGAAAATTGCTGCCCCGCCCGGAAGCCAGTACCGCCAACCGCAACCTTTTAGCCGGGGTTACCGGCTGCATCAGCGCAAGCACTGGTCGTCAAATCCGACCTGTCCGATAACCAGAGGTTCCTGCCCCACCATCCGCAAACGCATGAGGATCTCCGTGACCTTCTCCGGAGCCACTACCAGCACAAATCCAATCCCCATATTGAAGGTGCGCAGCATCTCCTGGAGAGCGACATCCCCCAGGCGGGCGATAATATCGAATATGGGATGCGGTTCCAGGGCGTCGGTGACTATATCCGGGCGCAAACCGGCGGGCATGATCCTCTTTAGATTCTCGGCGAGCCCTCCGCCGGTAATATGAGCCATACCCCGCACCTCCGTTTCTTCCAGCAAGGTTAGCACCGAGTGGACGTAGATACGGGTGGGGGTAAGCAAGGCTTCACCCAACGATTGGCCCAGATCCTCCAGGTAATGGTCCAATTTCAGGCCGGCGTCTTCCAACAGGACTTTGCGGGCCAAGGAATAGCCGTTGGAATGGAGCCCGGAAGACCTCAGCCCCACCAGCGCGTCGCCATGCTTGATGGCAGAGCCGTTGATAAGCCGGGAACGTTCCACCACTCCCACGGCGAAACCAGCCATATCGAATTCATCCGCACCATAGAAACCAGGCATCTCCGCGGTCTCCCCGCCTATGATGGCACAGCCCGCCCGCAGACAGCCTTCGCTGACCCCTTTAACCTATTCTTCCCCCATCACCGGGTCCAATTTGCCCACCGCCAGGTAATCCAGGAAGAAAAGCGGCTCCGCTCCGTGGGCCAGGATATCGTTGACGCACATGGCCACCAAGTCGATGCCGACTGTATCATATACGCCATACATCTGGGCTACCCGTAATTTGGTGCCCACCCCATCCGTTCCCGAAACCAGGACCGGCTCCCGGTATTTGCGGTTGTCGAGGGCAAAAAATCCTCCGAAGGCGCCGATGCCTTCCAGTACCTCCGGTCTTTTGGTGCGGTCCACCCATTTCTTGATCATCTCGACCGAGCGGTTGGCGGCGTCGATGTCAACCCCGGCCAGCTTGTAGGTAGCTCCCTTGTCTCCATCCATGAATCCGTTCCCCTTCCTGGTTAAGGCTTGGTGTTGGGGCTTAACTTATCGTCCCGCCGGGTAGTCACCGCAGAAGCAGGCGGCGCAGAATTCCCCGCCCTTCGTCTTCAGGGCCGTGAACATACCCTCCGTACTGATGTAATGCAGGCTGTCGGCCCCGATGAAATCGCTGATCTGGCCCACATCCATGGAGCTGGCTATAAGTTCTTCCCGGCTAGAAGTGTCAATACCATAATAGCATGGATATTTGGTGGGCGGGGAGGCCACCATGAAATGAACCTCCCGGGCGCCGGCATTGCGGACCATCTGCACAATCTTCTTGCTGGTAGTGCCCCGCACAATGGAATCATCGATCATTATCACCCTTTGACCGGCCACCACCTCAGGTATGACATTAAGCTTCAGGCGAACCCCCAGTTCCCGCATCTGCTGGGTAGGCTGGATAAACGTACGTCCCACATAACGGTTGCGGATCAGGCCCTGCTCAAAAGGCAGACCCGCTTCCTGGGCATAGCCCAGGGCCGCAGCAGTTCCAGACTCCGGCACCGATATCACAATATCGGCCTCCAGCTTATGTTCCCGGGCCAGTTGGCGGCCTAATTCCCATCGCGTGCGGTTGACGTTACGCCCGTCGATTTTACTGTCGGGGCGGGCGAAGTAAATATACTCAAAGATACAATGGGCCTGGCGGGTGGATTTGACCAACTGCTGGGAACGCAAGCCTTGGCTGTCGATGACCGCCATCTCCCCCGGACCGACGTCCCGGACAAATTGCGCCCCCACCGTATCCAGGGCAGCCGATTCCGAGGCCAGCAGGTAGTCGCCATTCAGTATGCCTATACATAGCGGACGAATACCCATAGGATCGCGCAGTCCCACCAACTGGTTCTCAGTCATTATTATCAAGGCGAATGCGCCCTTGGCGTCGATCATCGATTTGGCCAGGGCATCCTCCATGGTATCCTGGGAGTAGCGGGCCATCAGGTTGGCTATCACTTCGGTGTCGGTAGTGGTCTGAAATACCGACCCGTAGGTCTCCAGGCGCCGCTTCAGCTCCACCCCATTGATGAGATTGCCGTTATGGGCCAGAGCCACCATCCCCTTGAGATAATGGAACACCAGCGGTTGGGTGTTCATCAAGGCGCTGCCCCCGCTGGTCGAGTAACGGACATGCCCGATGGCCAGATGGCCCCCCAGGCTCTCGATATTCTGAGGCCTGATCACATCTGACACCAGGCCCATGCCCCGATGCAGGTCGATGCGGTGTCCATCCGACACCGCTATCCCGCAGCTCTCCTGGCCCCGGTGCTGCAGGGCATAGAGTCCGTAAAATGTGGTCCGGGCGGCCTCGGTAGCGGAGGCTGGATCATTCATATAGATCCCGAACACACCACACTCTTCTTTAAATTTATTTCCGTTTATTTCATTAACCACCCGATAGCCTCCCCCCTGCCGCTGGACAGCAATGCCCACCGCCCTGACT
>JAAYJY010000001.1 GCA_012522705.1 Syntrophomonadaceae bacterium
CGACAGGTCATTATTATCACATGTCGATGAGAAGCCAGCCTCGGCCATAGGCCCGTGACAGGCATGGCCTTCAGTGATTGGGGGACCTAAGATGAGTAAGTATGAAGGCAAAGAAGAAAAGGGTCATGACCTGGGGAACAATTCTCCTGATTATTATGATGAGACCGGTCTGCTCAACTACCGGCGCATCATCCCCCAGTTAATGATTTTAAATGCCAGGCTATGGATGAAGGTGGAGTTGGCTGACCGGGTCAAGATACAAGTGGCCGAGGCCATGTATAATGGCCGCCTGGAAACCATAGCGATCGAGGAGCAAGCATTGATCACAACCATAAAACGCCTGCGTTCCTACGTGCACATCCGCAATTGCCTGGGAGGGTTGACCGGACAGGACCGGGTTGGGGAATTGGAGCGTTTGGTCGATCCGTCTGCCGAACCATCCGCACTCTTTCCCTTACTGGCGGATTTATTCAAGTCTGTCAAGGATGAGAACGAACTGCTGGAGGAAGTGACCTGGGAGGGGGACCAATTGCGTTCCGACCCGCTGGCACTGGTCCTCTGGCTGGAGATCGCTGGAATAGATAAAGATTAAGAAAATTCTAACTTTCACAATCATTGACACTGCATGGCAGCGCGTTTATACTATCCTTAAGCTCCAAGGAACACCTAAGACAGAAACCAATCTGAGCCGAAAACAGAAACAGACAAATCGATCCAATAAGTATGGATACCAGGTAAAGAGATTTACTATATCCAAAGAAAAGTAAAAGAAATTGGTTTATATTGGAGAGACGAAACGGAAATCAAGATTTACGGAAGTTCTGCAAAGAAGAGAAGTAAGCGAAGATGGAAGTAAAGTAGAGCCGGTGTAGACTAAGAGTAAGAGAAATTCCAAGGACGAAGGTATAAAGAAAAGTGGAGAGATAGGAAACGAAGTAGAAGGCGAAGAGAGGAAGAAGTCGATAAAGGTTCGTTGGAGCTTTTCATTTGAGGGGTTTGCCGGGACAATGAAGACCGGCAAACCTCTTTTTGATATTCAGGCCAGTCTCGGCGGCGAAGGACATCGTTGCTCAGTCCAATCCGGTCACCGACGTACCGGGTGTGCGCATTGATCGCGAGTTGGGCTGGCGCCTCGCCCTTCGGTACCGATCCGTGGCCTGCTGAAAATTGGTACCCACAGCGGATCGCATCGTTATGCTGCCAAGCCCACTCGATCGGCGTACTGAAAACAGGCCTTAATCGCGGGCGCACCTCGCGCCTTGCTCTCCACTGCCGAACCGACGCCTGCTGAGAACCGGTTTCAGTAGCGAAGGGCATCGCTACGCAGCCAAGCCCGCTCCTGCTCAGGCGGGTATCAGCAGCCGAGGCCTTGGAACAGGTTTTCTGTTATTATCAGGGAGGCAGATCGAATATATCAGGAAGGGATCTACCGCCAGAATTATAAAAGGAGAAAACCTATGACCAAACCATCTTTCGACCAATTTGCCGATATGCTGGATGATGCCGTGGACAGCATTCCGGACCGCTTCCTGGGAGAATTGACCGGCGGATTCAATCTGCGCAAGGGAAAAAAGCAAGAGACTGACTACTACATAATGGGGGAATACGTCGAGGACCCGATCCTGGGATGCTTCATCGTTTTTTATTATGGATCGTTTGTTGAGCTTCTGCGGGGTGAACCGTTAGCTGCCTGGGAGGCGGAGATCATCGATACCGTGCTCCACGAGATGCAGCACCACCTGGAATCATTGGCGGGCCGGGAGGATCTGGCCCGACAGGAGATGGAGGAACTGGCTCGGGCCTTACGTGCCGAACGGTGAATCGGAATCCGTTCAACCCTAATCCATGAGAATCCTTCTTCGTTGGTGGTTGCAAAAGTTACTCACTTCTTGTTTTTGGGGAATCTTTCTTTTGTGTTCTCTCAGTTTGGAAACCTATGTCGGACCGGCCAGTCCATCCTGATTTAGGGATGGGTTCCGACCGCTGCTCCCAGATCCAAGCGGACAGTTCTACGGCGATGCTGCTCATATAGAACCGGAGGGAGATGGTTCGCCCCTACTACTACCCCTGTATTTGCCATATAGATTATAATAAAAATAAATCTAATAATGCGGCGGGCGGTCACTGTTGCGTGGTCCGCAGGTCAGAAGGTGGGGAAGATGAACAGTTTTGTCCGATCAGTTTCCCAGGTGTTGAAGGGTGCGGCTCAGGCGTTCCAGACTTTTCCGGCCGCCATCGGGTGCGCGCTGGCCTTTGCCATCGTTACCATGGTCAGGATACAAATGGATTGGCCCCAGCAGGAGTCGTACAATTTCCTGCTTAATTGTCTGCACTGGGCTCTGGCGCTGGGCGCGGTATTCAGCCTGGCCGCCATAACCTATGCCCAGAGCCGCTATGCAACCGCCCGGGCCTTCCTCTATGCCAACCTGTCTGGGGCAGCTGCGGCGGTGGTGGCTTTCCTGCTGCTCTACCAGTTCAGCGGTCTTGACCCCAGTGTGACCGGAACCCGTTTCGTAGTGGTCTCCGCTCTGGCGGCAGCGCGGATGATGGCAGCCATAACTGTAAGCTTTCTGGCTTTTATTTATTTTGCCGGCTATCCCCGGGAAGTGTCGGACTTCGCCCGATCCTTCTTCATGACCCACAAAGCCTTTTTCATAGCGCTCCTGTACGGCTCGGTGCTGATGTCTGGTACCTCCGGAGTGGCGGGCGCTATTCAGGCTCTTCTCTGGGAGGGGATGAGTGAGAAGGTCTACATGTACCTGGCCACCCTGACCGGATTCCTGGCCTTCACCATCTTCGTCGGTTATTTCCCCGACTTCCGTCCCGGGGCTGATGATGAGCGCCGCGAGGTGGCTCAGTCCCAACCCCGTTTCGTCGAGGTCCTGCTGGAGTACATCCTGGTGCCGGTAATGCTGGCCTTGACCGCCGTGCTGCTGCTTTGGGCCGGCCGCACCATCCTTGGCGGTATGAATGTCTCCTTTTTCCAGCTGTCCAGCATCGCCACCTCCTACACGGTGGGAGGCATCTGGCTATATATTCTGGTGACCCACAACCAGAGCAGCCTGACTAAGTTGTACCGCCGTGTTTATCCCATCGCGGCCTTGATCATCCTGGTATTCGAAGCCTGGGCCCTGGTGCTGCAGCTGGAGAAATTCGGTTTGAAAGCGGCGGAATACTCCTTCGCCATAGTATGGGTCGTGGCTCTGGTATCAGCCCTGCTGCTGATGTTTATCAAGGAAAAGGCCTATCCAGCCATCGTGGCTATGATTTGCGCCATGGCCATCATCACGGTATTGCCAGTGGTGGGGGTGCATGTGCTGCCGGTCAATGCCCAGGTGAACCGGCTGGAGAAAACTTTGGTGAGTCAGGGGATGCTGCAGGGCGGCCAGATCAATCCCGCTCCCGCTCCGCCGGAGCAATCGGTACGCGAGGTCATCACCGATGCGGTCAGCTATATAGCCAGTGCCCAGAATGCCCAATTGCCCGCTTGGTTTGATAAAGATTACAACCAGCCGGATGTATTCAAGAATAGGTTTGGTTTCGAGATGACCTGGCCCCAGCCAGAGCCTATCAAAGGACAACAGGGATATTTAAGCACTAACTTGTCGCTGCCCTCGCAGGGTATCGACATCAGCGGCTACCGCTGGGTGTTGATCGTGGGACCGTCCACCGACAAGGGCCAGGGTTCGGCTACGGTCCAGGGAGACCGGGGCGTGTACCGGGTAGACTGGAATTTTGAGCCTCCCAACAACCCCCCCCTGGTGCGGGTGAGCCTGGATGACCGGGTGATTCTGGAGCAAGACCTCAACAGTTACATCGACCGGATCATGGCCAAATACCCGCTGTCCGAAAGGCCGCAGCAGGCTGCCACCGTCGAGGACATGAGCCTGAAAATGGATTCCCCGGAGGTTGAGCTGTTGTTGTTGTTCAGCTATGTCGATATCAGCATCGACGTCCGCAGCGATATTCACAACTACTGGTTCAGCTTAAGCGCCGTATACATGAACGAGAAGTAGAAGACCTCGCCTGAAGTCTATGATCTGGCGTTATAGTAGTGATAGTAAACCACATAGAGCAAGACGAGGATGCTCAATGCCACCCCCAGGAGATTGTAGGGATTAACCAATACTTGGGGACCCCATATCGAACCAAGAAGTACCACCAAGGCGCAGCCCAGAGCGAAGGTAACATAGGCTGCATAGGCGGCCCGGCCGGCTACGAACCAGACCCGCTCGTCATACACATTCATGCCCTGTGCCTCCAGGCGCCGCATCCGGGCCTGCTTGAAGGACAGGGCTACAAAGGCTCCGATCGCCCCCGCCATCAATCCCACTCCAAAAGAACCATCGGTGCTCACGGACTGCCACATGCCCAGGCCAAAGAGCAGGACCAGAGCGATATAACTCCAGAAAAATCGGTTCTTATTCTTCATGATGATCACTCCTCTCCATCTTCAAAAATGAATACTGATTCGATCGGCAGCTTGAATACCCGGGCCAGACTGTAGGCCAGGCCGATGGAGGGATTGTATTTCCCCTTCTCCAACGAGATGATAGTCTGGCGGGAGACATTGACCCGCGCGGCCAACTCCTCCTGGGTGATGCCCTGCTGCTCCCGCAATTCACGCAACCGGTTTTCCAATTCGCTCACCTCTCTTGTGAAGGGTAAAGTTAACTTTACACAAATGATAGTTGCTGGACAGATATATGTCAAGCGGACTTTACATATTATCGATCGGAAATTTATTTAAATCCGAACCCCATGATTTCTTTAGCTTAAGATAAATCTTGCGGGCGAGAGGTTGGATTGAGTGCGACTGATATAGAATCCCCCTGATGATGATTGCATTTCGGCAAGTTGCACGAAAATTCGATGTGGGGTTGCTGGATACCGGGCAGGAAAAGTCGTCTTCCATAACGAATAAATATTTTAGTTAGTTTTCTGAAAGGTGATTAAGTTGAAGTTCAAAGGCTAAGTAGCAGTCATCACCGGCGGTGCTTCTGGTATCGGAAAATCCATGATGGAGCAATTCATGCGGGCCGGGGCGCGGGTGGCAGTCATCGACATAGCCCCCGGACCTATCTATTGCGATTACTATTATCGCGGAGACCTGGCAGATGAGCAGGTCCTGGAGGATTTCACCAGCCAGGTGATAGAGAGATTTGGTAAGATCGACTTCCTAATCAACAATGCGGCGGTGAGCCTGTGGGGTATTCTTTCTGACCTCAAATACGACGAGTTCATGTACGTTCTCCGGGTAGGAGTGGTGGCCCCTTACATGCTGACCAAGCTGTTCCTGCCCCACTTCGATGAAGGTGCCGCCATAGTAAACATCTCTTCCACCCGCTCATTTATGTCCCAGCCTGATAC
>JAAYJY010000318.1 GCA_012522705.1 Syntrophomonadaceae bacterium
ATGCTGACGGGGAAGTGGTAGCGGTCATTCTGCGCGGTGACCGTGACCTCAACGAGATCAAAGTGAAGAACTACTTGAATTGCGGGCAGTTGTTCATGGCTGACGAGCAGTCGGTGCGGGAGCAATGCGGGGCTGGTTTTGGCTCACTGGGCCCGGTGGACTTGAAAGCCCGGATATATGTGGACAGTGAGGCGGCCCGACTGAAGAATTTCAGCTGCGGAGCCAACCAGGACGGGTTCCATTACATCAACTGCAATGTGGGGCGGGACTTTGTGCCCACCGCCGTGGGTGACTTTAAAAACGCCGTCGAAGGCGACCCTTGTCCTGATTGCAGTGGCATGATGCGTGAACTCAGAGGGATAGAGGTCGGACATATTTTCAAATTGGGGACCAAATATTCCGATGCCCTGCAAGCATTCTACCGAAATCAAGCGGGTGACGAGAAGCCTTTTGTGATGGGATGTTATGGGATGGGGGTCACCCGCACCATGGCCGCGGCAGTGGAACAGAATCATGATGAGGATGGAATCATCTGGCCCATGCCCATAGCTCCCTATCAGGTCATCATCATCCCGGTCAACGTCCAGAAGGATGACCAACTGCAGGCGGCTGCGGATATATATCAGCAGCTGCTGGACCGGGGCCTGGAGGTCATAATGGATGACCGCGACGAAAGGGCCGGGGTCAAGTTTAAAGATGCGGACCTGATCGGGATTCCCGTAAAACTAACCATCGGCCCCAAGTCTTTACAGGAAAACAAGGTGGAAGTAAAGAAAAGATGGGGAACTGAAGTCGAAAAAGTGGATATTTCCCAAGTTGCTGATTATGTAAAGACCATCGTAGAAGATGGCCTGGCCCGGAAGTAAAAACCAGGACGGTGGATCATGTCTACCTATGAAATTATCTTCAAATTGACCCTGGCTTGCATTTTAGGTGGTGTTATCGGCCTGGAAAGGGAGAGCCTCAACCGCCCGGCCGGTTTCAGGACCTATACCCTGGTTTGTGTGGGCTCAGCTCTGGCGATGATAGTCTCGCTGGATATGTATTACCAGTACCACCATACAGTGGTAGCTGACCCGGCCCGTATTGCGGCCCAGGTGGTAAGCGGCATTGGTTTCCTGGGAGCCGGTACCATTATGAAAGAAGGCTCCACGGTACGGGGCCTCACCACCGCAGCGGGACTATGGGGAGTAGCCTGCATCGGTTTGGCGGTAGGGGCCGGAATGTATGTGCCGGCGGTAGTCACTTCCGTACTGATCTTATTCGTTTTGGTCTACTTTGTTAAGTTTGAGGAGCAGGTGACCGGATCCCGGTTATTCAAAGGGCTGGTGTTGGTGATGGATGATGTGCCGGGTCAGGTAGGTATCATCGGTTCCCTGTTGGGCGATATGGGTGTCCTTATCAAGAACATCAGCCTGGACCGCCTGGAGGATGGACTCTTGGAGGTTGTTCTGCTGGTTCGATTGACGCCGGAAATAGGGATCGAAGACGTCATCAAACGACTTTCCGGCGCCAAAGGAATCCACAGTATTGATAGATTGAGTTAGTGATTGACACAGGGGGAAGCAAGTTGGCTCTGAGTTTCCAAGATTTTATCAGAGATAAGATAAGCCCGGATCTGGTTTCTGGATGGGCAGATACAAATATAGAGAAGGTGGACGTAGACCGTGATAAACAGACCTGGCTCCTCCACCTGGGTGTTCAGGAGCCCATAGCCAACTCGGTCTGTCGAGCCACCGAAAAGCAATTGCGGCAGTATTTTGATTACCTGCAGGCGATAGAGTTGGTCCCGGCATTGTTCGATTCCTACGATTCCCTCCCTGAACTGATAGAATCCCGCCGCCGTGATATAGCGGCCACCGTATTTGCGGACGGTGAGAATCTTTTCCAATCTTCCGCCTTAACCTGGAACTGCAAAAACACCCGCATCGACTTAGTATGTAAGAGCCCTGAAATATACGAGAATATCATCGGTCAAGGGATATGTACCCGGATCGCTGCTTGGTTTTGGGACGAATATTGCCTGCAGATACTGGTCCGGGCGATACTGGTTAGGCAAGGGGAACAGAAGCATCGGACCAGACAGCATTATCTGGCGGAGGGTAAACTGGAGGTCATCCAACCCCTTAAACAATCGATCCGGACTGGTCAACGGGGGGGATACAACCGCGACCAAAACAAACTGCTGGAAACCATCCGGGAAAAATCGGTTCCAATCGCGGATATAGAGGAAGGGATGAAAACAGCGATAGCCCAAGGTGAAGTATGGGACAAAAAAATCGTCCCCATGCAAGAAGGGCAAATAGCAGC
>JAAYJY010000319.1 GCA_012522705.1 Syntrophomonadaceae bacterium
GGTTGGTCAACCTGGCCGCTGGCGACGGCCACCCCGCCGAAGTCATGGACCTCAGCTTCTCTCTGCAGGCCCTGTCTTTGCTCTATGTAATCAGAAATCGTCCCGAGCTGGGTTGCCATGTATACAACGTTCCCGAGACTATAGACCAACAGGTCGCTCGGCTTAAATTGGAGGCCGATGGTATAGAAATCGACCAGCTTACTGAGGAACAAGCCGCCTACCTGGCCAGTTGGGACACCGACTGATAACCAGCAGCGGTGAACCCTATTTAAGGAATAATTAATCCGCCTCTTTCACATCATATGCTTATCATGAGGAAAGGCGGATTTTTTATGGAAACACTGAGCCGGCGCTATATATGGGTATTCTTCGGGATCCTGGTAGCGGTAATGATAGGGGCCTATGTGTTGAACACTTTTAGGGCTCCCATGCTTAAAAAGCCAGTACCAGGGCCCGATGAACAGGTATCTTCCTATTATATAGTCAAGGATACGTTTGGAGTCACGATTCTGGAGACCGGCGTCCCGGTCCAGATCGATGACCAATATATCAATGAAAACAATATTCAATATATCGTCATCAGGGTCGAAGGTCAAAATGCAGTAGCCGATATAGTGACCAGTTCGTCCGAAGGTAATGATTCCGCCCATGACAATGCTGGTACACTAGCCAATCCCCCGCTCATCAATACTAACGTGCCCACTGTGGCGGTAACTGCGCCCCGGCATGCAGTGGTCTACCATACCCACACCGACGAATCATACCTCCCCACCTCCGGGCAGGCTTCCCAACCGGGCGCCGGAGACATTTATACGGTGGGGAACACTCTAGCTGATTCCATGCGCAAATCAGGCATCAGCGTAACCCATTCCGTCAACGCTCATGATCCCCATGACCGCAATGCCTATCACCGTTCTCGCCGCACGCTGGCCCAACTGCTGAAAGAACAGCCTGACGCCGCCTTCGACATCCACCGCGATTCGGCCCGGGCCTCGGCCTATTTGACCACCATTAATGGAGTAGATTGTTCACGGGTGATGATGGTAGTGGGGCGATCCAATCCCAACATGAAGACCAATTTGGCCTATGCCAAACGCATCAAGGCCCAGGCCGACGAACTGTATCCCGGTTTGGTCCGCGGTATCTTCATGGGCAAGGGTAATTACAATCAGGACCTATACCCGACCGCTATACTGTTTGAGATAGGCACCGATTCAATACCCCTGGTTTTGGCGGAAAATGCGGCCTGTTGTCTAGGCGATGTAATTCTACACGTCGTCAACCAGGGGTAATAAGATCCAATTCCCAATAACGATAACTCCCTCCCCCATCTCGCCGACCAGGGTGTGCTTTCCCTGGCAGGGTATCCATGCCCCGCTGTCCGCATACAATTAGAAGATAGCCGGCAATTATGGTTTGTCTTATAATTTAGCCAACGATTACCAACGGCGGAGCAGACACTCATGGGTAAATTGGAACTGAAATGGAGAGTTTTCCTTATCATAGCGGTGGGGATACTCATTTCTACCTTAGACAGCAGCATCCTTAATATAGCCAATCCCAGTATCGCCCGGGAATTTGGGGTTGAGCTGCAAGATATCCAGTGGGTGGTAAATGCCTACCTGCTGGTGATAACTTCTACCCTGATTTTCTTCGGGCGGTTGGGCGACCTTGACGGCAGCAACCGCATTTTTACCTGGGGATTCATGGTCTTTGCCCTGGGGTCACTGGGCTGCAGCCTTTCCAGAAGTCTTATGATACTGGTTGGCATGCGGATACTGCAGGGTTTGGGGGCCAGTATGATGATGGCCACCGGCATCGGCATCGTATCCAACATATTTCCCGACGCGGAGCGCGGCAAGGCCTTGGGATTGACTGGAACCATGGTAGCCCTGGGGAATATGCTGGGACCGGGTATTGGCGGATTGCTGTTGGCCAGCTTTAAATGGCCGGTGATTTTCCTCATCAACATTCCAATAGGGATAGCTGGTTTCTATCTGGGATATCGGTATCTGCCCAATGAAGAAAAGGAAGGAGAAAAGAGCTCATTCGATCTGCCCGGGGCACTGATATTGGCAACAGTGGTGACCGCCTTGCTCTTGGCGCTTTCCGGCGACGGTCTTGATTTGTACCTGCTGGGAGCCAGTCTGCTGGGGCTGATAGCCCTATGCTGGTGGGAGCGCAGAGCCCCTGCTCCGTTGCTGGATTTCGGCCTTTTCCGGAACAGAACCTTTGTGGTGGGAAACTTGGTGGCGGTAGTTGCCTACAGTACCCACAACTCTGTCGTTTTCCTGCTGCCGTTTTACCTGGAAGCCATCCAGGGTTTGTCCCCCGCCAGTTCCGGTCTGATCATGACCACCGCCCCGATCGTAATGGCCTTCGCCGCGCCCCTGGCCGGGCATCTGTCCGACCGGTACGGCTCTCCCCCCATAACCGGCATGTCCCTGGGCTTACTGGCCGGAGCATTCGCCTTGTTTTCTTTCCTGCGGGTTGACTCGCCCATCTTCTTTATAATGGCTGCCCTGGCGGTGATGGGGCTGGCTATGGGCAGCTTCGGTTCTCCCAACACCAGTTCCATCCTGGGTTCCATGCCCAAGGAAAAGGCCGGCTATGGCGGCGGCTTCATATCCACCAACCGCAACCTCTCCTATTCGCTGGGAATCAGCCTGTCGGTTCTCTTCTTCAACCTGGTTTTTGATCGCCGGTCAATCACGTTCGATTACCAGACCGCTTTCATGGACGCCCTGCACACAGTGCAGACCGGAGCGGGAATTCTAGTGGCTGTCACCGGCTTGCTGTGGGTGGCTTATCATCTGGGTCGCCGCCGCAGCCGGGAACCGATTCCTGAGCGAGATACAATCTGATCTGTTGCCCGTCCGGTTGCCGGGTCTGTGACACCGGTATAGAGATTCGTGATCCCAATTTAATTTAGTCATCTCCGAAGATTTTGAAATCTAATTACCCAACTATTCCGATCCTGGATCATCCATCTCACTGTATCTCCTGCCTCGGTAAATATAATCACTTTATTTTCGTAAAGTGTTTTATCCTTTTTAGGTTCGGCCAAGAATTTATCCATTTTGGGATCTCTGGTCAATTCATTGGAACGGTTCTGTAATTCCAGCAATATTTCCTCATCTATTATTTGATCCAGCTGCTAATTGATATTACAGAGGCCACCCGGTTGAATTATTTTAAGATCTCATTCCAATGATCCACAAGTACGGGGGGCCAGATAATGAGTTTACGTCCGTCTAATTGCACGATCAATAGGGCAGATATATGCGTCTTGCCCAACCTTACCACATCAGCAGGGCCCCCCCTCCATAGACTTCTATTTTCTTTTTCGCATCAATACTGCTTCCTTTTGGTATTGAAGAAGTTTAAATCCTGGTGGAAGATAACGATTCTTGGTTCAATAGCCCCCCTGATGCTACAGGTCAAATGATGATCCTGACTGACTACTTCAGGATAAGTTGTTGCCGGCCACCAAGGCCAGACTGACCGTGCCAAAGATCGGTATCAGGAAATGAAACCTGCACTCTGGTGCCTCCCTCTACTTTGCTGCTTATCTGGATAGTGCCTCCATGACCTTCCACGATGGCCTTGGTGATGGCCAGACCCAAGCCGGCCCCCCCTTCCCGGCGGGTACGGGAGGTGTCGCTGCGATAGAAACGTTCAAAGATATGGGTAATATGCTCGGGACCGATGCCTGATCCATTATCCTGGATGACCAGCTGTATCTTTTCGTGGGCTTTGAGCAGTGATACCCGTATGGTTCCCTCAAACGGATCGGTATGCTGCACCGCGTTCTGAAACAGGTTCAACACTACCTGCCTGATTTGATCGGGATTGTAGCGGCATTCCAAATCAGGCTGAATAGTGAGGACCAAACGACGCTCTCCAGCCAGGATGCGCAGCTGCGCTTCCATCTCCCTCAAGGTTTGGTCCAGAAATCCAACCTCTTTCTCCGCATCGGGAGACCGGTCCAGTTTGTTGAGCAACAGCAGGTCATGGACCAGTTTGTTCAGCCTGAGGGACTCGCTATACATGCTCTGCAGGGCTGTTTCCAGCTGCTCCGGTTGGTTGGCCGCCCCCCTCAGCAGAACCTCCAGGAATCCAAGAATTGAGGTCAGCGGGGTGCGTAATTCATGGGAAGCATCGGCGATGAAACGTCGCATCTGCTCCTGGGTCTCTTTCTCAGCGGCAAAAGTAACCTCCAAACGATGCAACATCCCGTTAAAGGATTCCGCCAGGCGATCAACCTCAACTTGTCCCTGGTTGATGAGAAAACGCCGGTCCAGGTTGCCGGCGTCGATCTGGGCGGCCGTATCCACCATGTTGGACAAAGGAACCAGAGTCCTCCGCAGTA
>JAAYJY010000320.1 GCA_012522705.1 Syntrophomonadaceae bacterium
GTCAGGGAGTGTATCTCTTGACTGATAGGATGGACCTGATTACCAAAGCCCAGCAAAATAACCTTGATGCATTCGAGCAATTGGTGCTTGGTTATCAGGACCGGGTTTATTCCCATTGCCTGCACCTGACCGGGAATCCAGACGATGCTCAGGACTTGGCTCAGGACGTATTCGTTCAAGCCTTCAAGGGACTGCGATCTTTCCGGCAGGAATCAGACTTCGGCACTTGGCTGCATAGGATAGCAGTAAACCAGTGGATAAATCACTGCCGCCGTACCAGGAAGGTAGTATTCTTTTCGATAGATGAACCCCTACCCGGTCGTGACAGCGATATGATACGCGAGTTGGCTGCTACCGAGGATGGTCCACTGGAGAACGTGGAACGCCAAGAATTGAAGGCCTGGATACAGCAGGCTTTGAGCAGGGTGCCGGACGAATTTCGGTTGGCACTGGTGTTAAGAGAGATCGAAGGTTACAACTATGACGAGATAGCCTCGCTGTTGGAATGTTCGCTGGGGACAGTAAAGTCCAGGATAAACCGGGGACGCAAGGCCCTGAAGAAAGAACTCGATAAATTCGGAATGAAAGCGTGAAGCCCATGGACTGCAGAAAGATTGAACAACTTATATCACCCTATATGGACGGTGAGCTCAGCCGCACGGAGACGGATATGGTGAAAGCCCATCTTTCTGCCTGCACCGATTGCCAGCAGGAGTTTGAGGACTTGGTGCGGCTGTCCTCGATCATGAAGGATTTGAACCGGGAGGTAGTGCCTGCCCCGCCGGGATTCTCTGCTGCAGTCATACACAGTATCCGGGAAGAGGAGAAGGTTGTGCCGCTTACCAGGAAGACCAGTTGGTGGGACCGCCACAGGAAGCAGACGGTTGCCGGAATAGCAGCGGCCGCAGTACTGATGGTGGGAAGAACGCTTATGAATGGTAGCGGCCCTCTGGTACAGATTGCCCACAACCCGCCCTCCATCTGGCAGCCAGACAATCCCCTTCCCGGGGGAGATACTCCGGTGAATGATCCCGGTAAAGACCCGGGGAAAAACCCTACTAATGATCCGAGTAATAACCCTGGTGAGGATACAACTTCTGACCCGAATCCGACCCCTGGCAATGGGGAGGAGATTACTCCTACAGATGATAATCCGATTCAGATAGCCCAGAATTCAGATCTGGTTGAATACCCGCTCGTGGTCTTCCTGGCTAAGGAGCGATTCCTGGTCACCACCCTCTTGGAGGTCAAAGCCGGCGATGCCGACCGGGCCCAGCAACAGGCGCTTAGCCTGGCCGGTCAATACCAGGCACAAGTGCAGAATCTGGGGCAGCAGGTAAATGACAAGGGCCGGCATACGGTCTTAAAGGTTACCATCGCCAAATCACAAGCCGGTATTTTGATGGCCAGCCTGGAGAAGCTGGGGCGGGTTATGGACAAAGAAGTTACCCGCACCGATATCAACTCGCAGTTTGCCAGCAAACTGTCCCAATACCAAAACCTCGTGACTCAGCGTAATACCCAACCAAGTCCAGATGATGTTGCCGCCCTGGATACACGCATCGGTACCCTGGAAAATGAACTTAATAACTGGGAAAAGCAAGCGGACCAGGAAACCATAATCCTCTGGCTTCTCAAATAAACCGATAAATTCTCAAGAAACAGGGAACCAAGGAAGCGCCTGATTGGGCGCTTCTTTAGTTCTCTGCCCGATCCAGAGCATCATCGTATATCTGCACTGTATCCTCAACCATCTTATCCGCGGTGAACTCGGTGATGAACCGTTCATACCCGGTCTCTCCCATCCATCTGCGCAATTCCTGGTCAGTAATCAGCTGACTTAGACGCTGGCTCAAGGTCAACACATCTCCCGGCTCAAATAGGAAGCCGGTCCGACCTTCCGCCACTGCTTCCCGGCAACCACCCACATCGGAAGCTACGACTGGCAGACCCGCGCGCATCGCCTCAAGGATAGTTATTGGAAAGCCCTCCCACCAAGAAGAGAGAACGAATATATCCGAATCCCCAAGAAGTTGGTCGACATCCTCCCGATCACCTGGAAAATAGACCTTGCCGGCGATGGGCAGGCCTACTGCATAACCCTTGACGGATTCCAGCAAGGGCCCATCCCCCACCATTATCAACTCGAAAGGTTGGTTGGGCGGTAAACGGCTGACTGCCTCCAGCAGCAGGATCTGATTCTTTTGACGGGCAAAACGGGCCACCATTATTATCCTTACCGGCCGCGGCCCCTCCTGGGGTGTGGCAGACGGTACTGCCTCGGCAGCTATACCATTGTGAACTACTGCCAGGCGGCCGGGCGGGGCTACATGATAACGGCGGGCCAGGCGGTAATCATAATTGGATACGCAGATAATTCGTTGACAATAACGCCCCGTCCATCTTTCCACTTGCCGGTAAAGAAAGCGCTGCAGCGGCGGGACGCCCTCGGCAAAAGCCCATCCGTGCGCAGTAAACACGGCAGGGACGCCAAGACGGCGGGCAGCCAGGCGACCCAAAATGCCAGCCTTGCTGGAATGAAGACACAACAGATCCGGCTGCAGGGAACGGACCATGGCACAAAGCTGCCGATAAGCTTTCATATCCCTTTTCAAACTGATGTTTCTCTGTAAGGAAGGGATTATATAGACCGGCACCCCGGCCTGGACCAGTCTATCCCCCAAAGTACCTCGATGTCCCATTATCACTGCCGGCGAAAAACGGCGCGGCAGGCGGGTACACAATTCATACAGATGGGACTGGGCGCCTCCCGAATAGCCAGTGGTAATCACATACAGAATCTTTGTTGCTGGCACAGCTGCCACCTTCCCCCAAGGTAGATAGTATCCATATCACGATCTGTCCGAGGCCGACAATTTCGCACTGATACACTTCTTCAATGGTTTGAGTTTCCTATATAGATAAGGGAAGTATTTGTTAAGATATATCAAGGCCACTAAATAAAGCCCCTGATTATCGCGGTATTTCCTGAACCTCTCCTCTTTCAAGGCCGCTACCTCCCCTCGGGCGATAAGCAGCAAGAGTTCGTTCTCATACTGACGGCGGGCTACACTATCAGCATATTGATAATCGGTGAATCGGTTGAAGCAGTCAGTCACCTCGATAAGCCTGGTCCTGATATCCATCTGTTTGGCCTTGGAACGGTTGACCCGGTCGATCCAAGATCCGGCTACTCCCGTTCGATAGGCCGCCATCACCTCAGCAAA
>JAAYJY010000032.1 GCA_012522705.1 Syntrophomonadaceae bacterium
ACAATGTAATAATGTCAGATGCAGCCAAGAACGGGCTCGCACAAAATAAAGACCATTCGCCTATCTAAGTCTGATGCTGACCAATTGGAGGAAAAGAAAGGAGCGTGCGCAAATCATGACCAAAAAAGATTTCGTTATCACTGATAAGGACCAAGGAATCACCTGGATTACCATGAACCGGCCGGAAGCACTCAATGCCCTGACTCTGGAGATGTTGGACGGGGTCCGGGAAGCGGTGCTGGCAGCTGATCATGATCCCGAGGTCGGGGTGATAGTGATCACCGGCACCGGACGGGCCTGGTGTACCGGACTCGATCTGAAAGCCCTGGGCCAGATAGAATTCAAAGGAGGGGCGGTGGGACCAGTAATCGACAACTGCGGTCGGGCTCTGATCGAGGCCATCGAGTCAGCTTCCAAGATCGTTATCGCTGCAGTCAATGGCTGGGTTTTCACCGGGGGGCTGGAACTGCTGTTGTGTACCGATATTATCATCGCCTCCGAGGATGCCCAGTTCGGAGATACCCATTGCAAATTCGGCATCCGCCCCAGCTGGGGCATGAGCCAGCGCCTGCCCCGTATAATAGGAATCAATCGGGCTCGTTACCATACCTTCACCGCCCAGAACATTACTGCCCGGCAAGCCATGGAATATGGATTGGTTAGCTCTGTGGTACCGGAAACCGGACTGCGGGAAGAGGTGGAAAGGGTGGCGGCGATGATAATGAAAAACAGCCGGGATGCCATCGCGGCCAACAAAGCCCTCTACAACCGGGGGTGGCAGACCACTTTGCGGGAAGGCTTGGAGAACGTGGAATACCGGCAGAGCTTTGAAATAAACGATACCAATGAACGGTTGGCGCAATTTCTAAAATAGCCATTATTGGCCGCGGTCTTTCTCGGCTATCGTATTGTTGTTTTGGGTAGAGCATGATTGCCCTGAACATATCTTGCTTCAAATATTTCTACACCGAGACTGATTATCTAACCATTGCAGACACCATGGTACTAATTTATGTTTATTTCTATTCTATTCTTTCTATGAAGCGCATTTCGTTGACAATATGATTCTTTCTTCGTGATTGTCATTATCTGGGATTGCTGTTACAATAGTCACGCATTCCGCCAAAAAGAAATCATGGTCCGTATCAGAGCAAGGTAGCCAGATTAACCGGCAAGGCCGGTGACGGGGAGTTCGAATCGGTGGACATAATCTCATCTGGGTATTACGAAGGAGGGTGTCAAGTTGGTAGAAAGTAAACAGAATCTAGCCAAGAGCATGGACATGGCTAGCAATGCCGCAGACAAGGTGTGGGATCTTTGGTTGGCTGGGTTAAGAACTTATGACTGGAGTCAGGAAAAATGGGACAACATGACCCGACTGCAGCTGGACATGAACAAGGCCGCCCGTAAAGACGCCATCAAGATGCTGCAGGAGAGCGCTGCCCAAGTGCGCAGGGATCAGGGACAGTTCCAGAAGCTGTTTGAGGTAGCTATGCTGAATTCCTACGAACCGTTTAATATGTTTCAGGCTTTCGCCAATCGAGGGATCGAAGCTTCCATCAAATAGTATCCATCCTGGTTAACTCTCATACAGGCCTTGATTTACACTCGGACCACCCGTCAATAGAATCGAGATCGAAGGAGAGGGTCCGGTCGGGCGCTCTCCTTGTTCATGCCCACCCTCGATGGAGGAAGTTTTCCAAGGGGGAGGTTTCCGAGCCTTTCTTAAATATGGAGTAAGGCATGTAATGAAGGATCGGAAGTATACAAGTCAGCAGTGTTCAAATCTGCCAGATCGGTTTTGCCCAAGGCATCAGCGGCGATGACCATCTCTTCGCGGAAAGCCGCCAATAGATTGCCTATGTTTATAGCGGCTTGCTTTACACACAGTTTGTTAGCCCGTTTGGATCCTTCCTGCAACAGGCTCTCGATCGGAAACCAGGGTAGGGCTTTGGTAATTTGATCGGCCATCAGGCCATATATCAGCACTGTATCCAGGATGACCGCGCTGGCCCCCAAAGCCAACGCTTTGACGCAGTCGGCCGGTTCCCAAAAACACCCATGTGCTATAATCTCAATTCCGCTGCCCTGTCTTTCCAGGTACGATTTGGCCCGGACCAGACTCACAGGAAGAGATAATCCAAAGCCCTGTCCTACCACATTGGGAAGCAGCATGCCGGTGTGTCCCGCTCCTTCCAGAACTACCGCATCCGCCCCCGCCCAGATAGCTTCTTCTAAATTGACCTCCAGGCTGTCACTAGTCCGCATTCTTATCAGGACTGGTATTCCTGCCCGCCCTTTGATTTCCCTAATCGTGTGGCGCAGATTGGATTTCTGGCCAGCACCGTGCTGCCACAGTCGTACCTTTGGGCGGCCTTCCCCGTCCGTTTGGTAGCCGGCCGCCATATGGCCCGGCGCTTGCTCCGGCATGGTCAACTCCACTGCCAGACTCGATTGAATCAAAGGCCAATCTGTTATCGGTTCTACCGTCCCCAACTGCATTATCATTCCCGCCAGCGGCTTTGCATTACTCTGCCACCAATCTCTTTGGACCAACACCGCCTGATTATTGTTGCGGGCGGTTTGCAGGAATGCTTCTTTTACCATTGGGCTGTAGCTCTCTTTACTCAGGGGCAAGGCCAACAGCAATGGCGTATCCAGGTATAACGGCCGCCTGGCCCGAGTGCCGACTGTGACCGCGGTATTTACCTGGGGTTCCTCGCGAATCATCTGGCCAACTGTTTTGACCGGGTTGAAATGTACTGTTTCGAATTCATTGGCCTCCCGCATATTCTCAACTGGTTTTAATAAGGCTTTCCCACGGGTGGCTCGCCGCAATATATTGGCTAACAAGGCGAACGGGATGTTTTCGAATTGATTGAGGTAAGCCACGAAATTATCCTGCGTCCCGGTTCCATGGATGATCTTCTTCATGGTCTTGTCAACCGCCAGTTTTATCGCCAGTGGGGCTATGATCGCAGTGATGATAGAGCCCACCAATGCTCCCGCAAATGGCCAAATAATATTTTCACCCGAAGGCAATCCTGCCACCTCCCAACTGCGAGCATAGATTTAGCCAGGATCGGTTCCGCCAGGAGTGTACCATGCTGACCCTTTGCTTTAGCTTGAACATTGCCCCGGAGAATTATGCCGCCTGTTGGGAGCCATGAAGATCTTAGCCGTATAGGCCATATTTGTGCGAAAAACTTATTCTTCCGCCACTGTAACAATCAAGAAATCGCCCCATTTAAAATACTAATTCTACGAAAAGGGGTGATGAAATGAAAAGAAGAAGGTTGGGGAGGCACAGAGATCCATGCTTCATTGATAACGACAGAGCAGTGGCGCGGTTTGCCTGCCCCCATACCCATATACGAAGAATGCACTTCAGCAGTAGCCGCCGCGTAAGTCCTCGCTGCAATTTATGCCTAATATGCAGCACCGGACGCAACATCGATGCCGCTGTTCAAGATGTGTACCGGGCTGCACCAAGTCTTGGCAGCCACTCATTAATAACCCTTTAAAACCATATTAGGGCTTTCGCCTGGCGGCGAAAGCCCTGTGATTTTCTGCTTTGATATTCACATTAGATTGGTTCCCATTCTATAAAGGCTCTTTCGGTTTCGTAAAAACAGATCCCCGGAAACCGGGTAGTATGGGCGACTAGGATTTCCCTTTTACCAGGTTGTCGAAGAAACCTCTAACAGCACCATATTGGGCGTTCCAATTCTTGCGCAGACCCTGCAGCTTGTTCTGTAGTTCGGCCTGTTTGCCCAGCAGGTCTTGGAGTTCATCCCCCAACCGGGTAATCTCGTCTGAAGCCTGCAGGTGGAACTTATCGACGGCCCCCCAAGTGCTGTTCCAGACTTCGTTCCAGACTGCTCCCCAGACCTCACGCCCTGACGCCTTGGTCACATCGATCTCCCCGCACATCTCTTCCTTGCGCATTTTTAACAACTCCAGCAGTTCCCCCAGATTACGTTGGGCGCTGGCTCTACTTTCCGCGATCATTTCATTTACAGAGGTCATGATCATGTCCCATACGTAATCCCAGGCGGCCTCGCCTGTCATAGCCGGGTCATTTAGCTTCGGATCGACAACTGCCTGTTTTACGTTAAGGGATTTCTCTAATTCCCCATAGCCTGCTTCGAGCTCCTCTGACAGCTCATCCAGTCTGGCTATACGGGTCTTGATCTCCTTGCTGACCTCGCTTAGTTCCGTTCTAAGCCTCTTTTCTATGCGCGCCTTGCCCTCCATTCATATCCCTCCTCCTTTGTTTATTCGGATCTGCCCCAAGGCTTATCCAGGTCCATGTCGCCATCTGCCTTAATGGACAGGGATGCACTGACTTCCTAGAGGATCAGGCGGACCCCGTAATTCCCGCCAGTTAGGTTGACTGTTGGTTAAGGACGAAGCTTGCGCCCACATCCATAGTCCGGACAGATACCGGAGTATGGCATATGGCAAAACGAGTGGAGACAATATGATTGGAAGGCCGACAGATGCCGCATAGGGAATCTCTGCCGCCAAGCCGGATATGCATGAACTCTTGTCAGCCGGGATGGATTTCATACCAATCCTATTGCCAGTCACAGTCACCCTTCCTTCCATCAGCCCCGTGATGATGCGACATTACCCGGATATTCAATGGTTCTTCCTACTGTTCTGAGTTTAATATAACTATACAATCTTTTTGCCAATTCTACTACCATTTTGTGTATTTGCTCCAGGTATCTTGAATTTTTACTGATTCAAGTAATAAAATACAGGTCTGCAAACCGGCCTTACTATTGGGGCCACCCGAAATATTTCATTGGATCACCAGATTACCATAACCTCGGCTGGAGTGGCGTGCGCTAATATCGGGCCCAGGACCGATTGCCCACATGATGGGATTGTTTCCCGCCACCAATGCCTTATCCCGACTATCCCCAGTGTTTAGACGGCGTTTGAACTCGAAAGTAGTTAATCCGTTCTGCCGGCTGCCGCTGACCTCCATTATGTCGTCCGTACCGCCCTGAGCCGTATCCTCTGGATGGGGCCCGAAGGTGCCGTAGGAATAAGTATCGTATACTCTAGCCTGAGACCCGTCCATGACGCAGGTTATTATGTCTCCGCCCTGCATCTGCTCTTCAGGTCTGATACCAAGCGACAAGTATCCCTCCTTTTTAGATTGTATAGCGATATATACCTCATCCTCCCCCAAGCGGGTGAAAATCTCTATATCACCGAACTTCTGCGACTGGGTATACTCATTGGCCGCCACGCTGCCGTCCGAAATCCAAGCGGTGAGGGTGGTGGGCCAATTGGAATCACCCGACGGCGGAGCCGATGGGGAGTCGCTACATCCGGAAACTAGCAACCCCAAAGTCAGAACCATAACCATGTAAAGGGCCAGTCTTAAACCCATAGTTTTTCTGGTCATTGTCACTCCTCCTGCATTTTATTTCCCATTTGATTCCGCGTCTTAACTGGCAGCGGGGCAAAACAACCTGCATAACTCTAAGCTCAATATACAATTATTTGGCAAATTCAACAACCTTGCATAAGGCTATGAACGCTCTCTTGAACACAGGCGGGGTATGACTGGGGAAATGATATATCTTGACATCACAAAGACTGCTACAGGGCATGGAAGAATAACCAATATTGAAATCAGTCCAAAGCAGGTATAATTTAGATAGTAGACCCGGCTTACCAAGGCGAAGTTGTTAAGCGGCACTGTTGGAAATGGAGGGCTGAACATGGAAAACAAGATCGAGGGTTACTGTACAGCCTGTGCTGAGGATACTTCGTTCATCTATGACGAAGGGGAGTGGATCTGCCGCAGCTGCGGGGAGTTGAATACTCTGGGGGACCGTAACGAGGATGACGCCCCGATCTGGGGAGATGATGAATTGTAACTGTTCTGGCAAGTTCCATCTGATACATTCTTGCCATCCGCAACAGCACCGTTTCGGCGCGAGAGGCCGAGGTTTTCCAGAGGAATAGGGACCAGATGAATCAACTGAAGAGCGGTTGTGTCTTATTATCCGGGTGGCTTCCCCGCTGGGCTGAACCCGCATCCACAACTTAAACTTCTTCTCTAGACTGTATCTTTCTTATCCTAAATGTCGCCCGGCTGGTGGCCACCAGTCGGCCTTGGCCATCCTGCATGACCGCCTCGGCTACTGCGGTACGGTTGCCCAGATGGATGACCTGGGCATTGGCTGCCAACTCGGTGTCTTCGAGGACAGGCGCCAAAAAGTTCGTATACATGTCGGTAGTCATGGGATTATAGCCCAGAGATAGCAAGGCCCACCCCATGGCGGTGTCCAGTACCGTCGACAAAATACCGCCGTGCAGCCTGCCCCGCACCGTGGAATATTCGTGGCAGGCATTCATCCGCATGCCTGCCTTGCCTTCTCCCAGATAGGCCAGGTCTACGGCCAATGCCTTATGAACCGGTACCGACCAGCGCTCGCACAAGAATTTAAAAAACTGGGACTCGATCCCCCGGTTTTCAACCTGCCCGGAACTCATAATCAAACCACTTCCTCTTCTCTCTTTCAACGCCCTATGGGCATTATACGTCAAAATTCATACTGTGGTCATTTATGTCTTCTCCACATCATAAATCCACTCTGTCGCCTCTGGTATCCCAGCTTATCTCTGTATCGAGCCGCCGTCGGGGTTGGTAATTACTGCCGCGAATACCTGTCTGATTGCCCGTCTACCTAACCCCGAAGCCACTCGCATCTGTTAAAATCCTGCCCGGGTTAGCCCCAATCACCAGATATTGCCTGATATATCAATTCAGAATATGTCAATAGGAGCATATAGATACTTATAAGCAAATTCTGTTGGTTAGAAAGGAGGATTGTTCTTGATGGATGAAGATCTTCAAGCCCTAATACACCGAGATCGCCAATCTGGCCAGCGCACTTCATTCGAGGGCACCTTGCTGGATTACCTCAAACTGGTGAAGAGGAATCCTGATATCACCATGCTAGCTCATGAACGCATGTTCAACGTGATAGTAAGCCGTGGGACAGATTCTATCAATACCGAAGATGACCAACGCTTGAAAAGAATCTATGGCAAAGAGAGTATTAAACGCTATAAATTCTTTGAAGAGGACTTTTACGGCATTGATAAAACCATAATGGAACTGGTCCGCTATTTTCATTCCGCTTCCATGCGGGGAGAGGAATCGCGCCAGGTACTGTACCTGGTCGGGCCGGTGGGGTCGGGTAAATCCTCTTTGATGGAAACCCTCAAGAAGGCGCTGGAGCAGCATCCTCCCGTTTATGTACTGAAGGACTGCCCCATGCGGGAAGAACCAATGCACCTGATCCCCAAACACCTGCGGCCCAAGTTTTCAGAGATCTTGGGAGTGAACATCGAAGGCGACCTCTGTCCGATCTGCCGCTATCGGCTGATTCACGAATATAAGGGGGAGTATGAAAATTTTCCGGTCATCACCAAGGATTTCTCCATTCGCGCCCGCAACGGCATTGCGGTGGTACCCCCGGTCGATCCCAATAACCAGGACACCTCGGTACTGGTGGGATCGGTCGATATTTCAAAGATGGACCTGTATCCCGAGGATGACCCGCGGGTCCTGTCCTTGAATGGCGCTTTCAACGCCGGCAACCGGGGATTGGTGGAGTTCATTGAAATATTCAAAAACGATGTCGAGTATCTCCACACCATTCTGACCGCTACCCAGGAAAAATCCATTCCTGCGCCCGGCAAGAACTCCATGATCTATTTCGATGGCATCATTCTGGCTCATTCCAACGAATCCGAATGGAACAAATTCAAGTCCGACCATACCAACGAGGCCATCCTCGACCGTATAGTCAAGATAGAGGTCCCCTATTGCCTGGAACTGGACGAAGAAGTCAAGATATACCGCAAAATACTTAAGAAAAGCAATTTCAAAGCCCACATCGCCCCCCATACCATCGAGATGGCTTCCATATTCGCCATTATCAGCCGCCTCAACCCTTCTTCCAAGGTGGACATCATCACCAAGATGCGTATTTACAATGGGGAAGAGGTGCTGCAGAAGGACGCCACCCAGAAGGTCGATATCAAGGAGCTGCGTGAAGAGGCAGGACGGGAGGGTTTTTCCGGCATCAGCACCCGATTTATAATCAAGGCTATCGATAACGCCTTGTCGGAATCGGAGCACAATTGCATAAACTCCATCATCGTGCTAGACACCCTGGCTAAATCAGTTCGGGCCAGTGATGTCAGCGATGAAGAAAAGAAGAAACAGCTCACCTTTCTGCAGGACGTAGTCAAGAAAGAGTATAACCGGATTCTGGAGAAAGAAGTCACCAAGGCCTTCATTCATGGTTTCCGGGAGCAGGCCGAATCTCTGTTCAACAATTACCTGGACCATGCCGAGGCCTATGTCAACAAGGTAAAGCTAAAAGACCGCAACACCGGCGAAGAACTGGACCCGGATGAATATTTCCTGGAATCGATTGAAGCCCAACTGGGTTTGACTGGCAGTGCAGCCCGCGGTTTCCGCCACGATGTGACCGCCTACATGTTCTCCCTGCTGAGAAACGACCGCAAGATTGATTATCACAGCTACGAACCGCTTAAAGAAGCTATTGAGAAAAAATTGGCTTTTTCGGTCAAGGAATTGTCGCGGGTGATAACCCAGGCCCGGGTCCGGGACAGCGAGCAGGGTGAGAAATACAATCAGATGGTCGAGGAGATGAAGCTGAATGGCTATTGCGAAGACTGCTGCAATGTAGTCCTGAAATACGCCGCCAATAACTTGTGGAAAGACTGATTCCAGCCTGACCGCAAAGGCCTGCCGGAGAACGGTTGGGGGCTTATGGCCGGGTAAGGATTGATTCGCAGCCTGAAAATGTGCCGCTGGTTAGAAGGATTGGAGATTGAGGTGATAGGAGTTGGCTATATTTCGCGATTACGACAGCGGGGGCCGGGACAGGAGCGCTGAGGACCGCCGGCGCCACCGACAGCTGGTGCAGGATTCAATCAAAAAAAATGTCGGCAACATCATCGCCGAGGAGAGCATCATCGGCAAGAGTCGGGATAAGGTTATCAAGGTCCCTATCCGAGGTCTGCAGGAGTACCAATTCATCTACGGAGAGAACCGCCCTGGGATTGTGTCCGGGACCGGCCAGGAGAAACGCGGCGACCAAATTCGCGGCCGGGATAAATCTCAAGGCTCCGGCCCCGGTCAGGCCGGTGCAGAGGAAGGGGAGGATTATTTTGAAACTGAGATCACCCTGGAGGAACTTGTCCAATACCTGTTCGAGGACCTGGAACTGCCCAACATGGAACGAAAGAAATTTTCTTACGTCGAGACGGAGCGTAGCCACAAACGTTGGGGCATTCAACGCAAAGGCATCCCTCCCCGCCTGGCCCGCAAGCGTTCGATGCAGGAGAAGATCAAACGGCAGAAATCTATGGAACGATCATTGCGGGAACTGGAGCAGGATTGGGAACAGGAACGCTTCCCTTTCCGGGAGGAGGACTTGCGTTATCAGAGGGTAAAACCAGACCTGCGCCCTCAGTCCAACGCCGTGGTCATCTGCATGATGGACAATTCCGGTTCCATGTATCAAAGCAAAAAATTCCTGGCCCGCAGTTTCTTTTTTTTACTATATCAGTTTGTAAGGTACCGTTACATCAATGTGGAACTGGTCTTCATAAACCATACCACCATCGCTAAAGAGGTTAACGAAGAGGAGTTCTTTCACAAAGGCGAATCTGGGGGAACTTTTATCAGCAGTGCCTATGAAAAGGCTTTGGCGGTGATAAGCGGGCGCTACAGCCCGGAGGTCTGGAACATCTATGCCTTTCATTGCAGTGACGGCGACAACTGGGTCCAGGACACTCCCAGGGCTTTAGCCCTGGCCGGAGAGTTGTGCTCCCAATGTAACCTATTCGGTTATGGGGAGATAAACGAGACCACCAATCAGTTTTATAAACCCGAAAAGACTATATTGGACGATTTTGATGATTGTTTGCAGGCCAATAATTTCGTGGCGGTTACCATAGACAGCAAAGACGACATATGGCCGGCATTCAGAAAGCTCTTGACCATTGTGAATAAGGAGTGATCAAGTGGCTGAGTATACTATATCCGACCTTGAGTATTACAATCGTCTTATAGAAGAGGCGGCATCCGATTTTGGCCTGGAATGCTATCCCCAGGAGTTTGAGCTCTGCAATTATGAGGATATGCTGAGTTACGAGGCTTACTCAGGCATGCCTTCACGCTATCCTCATTGGAGTTTCGGTAAAGCCTGGGAACGGAAAAAGACCTACTACCGCTATAATCTGGTCGGCCTCCCCTACGAGATGGTGATAAACTCCAATCCCTGCCTGGCCTATCTGATGAAAGAAAACACCTTGCTGCTGCAGGTGCTTACTATTGCCCATGTGTGCGGGCACAACGATTTCTTCAAGAACAATCGTCTGTTTAAAGACGGCACCCGGGCGGAATATACCACCGAGATGTTCAAATCTCATGCCAACCGGCTGCGGGAATACATAGCCGATCCCAGTATTGGTTACAACCGGGTGGAAAGGGTGCTGGACACAGCCCACGCCCTGCGTTTTCAGGTGCACCGCATCACCAATGAAAGGCATCTCTCTCCCGAGGATCTCAGGAAACGGATGATGGCATCGTATTACGATTCCCCGCCGACTGGGAACGCTGACAAGAAGGAGGTTCCAGATTGGAACCAAATACCATTGGAGCCTGAAGAGGATATTCTATTGTTTTTGATGCGCTACGCCCGCTTGACTGACTGGGAAAAAGACATCATTGGCATCGTGCGCGAAGAAACCATGTATTTTATCCCCCAGATTGAAACCAA
>JAAYJY010000321.1 GCA_012522705.1 Syntrophomonadaceae bacterium
ATGTTAGGGTGTATTAAATATAAGAGGTGATATTTATATGCAACAGGCAAGCATGACTGCTCTAGTTAGTGCCTTTTCCAGTGCCTATCATTCCGAAAACAACGATGTGAGAATCTTTGATGATAGCGTTGCCCGATCACTCTTGTCCGAACAGGAGTTCAATCAAATTGGAAAAAGCATGGCACAAGGTATTCAGTTTTTTAATCCAGGATTTACGGGAAACGATGCTGGTGCTTTAAGGTGGATTGTTGACAATCAATTGTCGCCGTCGCCGCTGGGAAGATCCGCTTTTACCGAGCAAGCACTTAAAAATGCGGTTAATCATGGAACCAAACAATATCTTATCTTTGCCGCAGGATATGACAGCTTTGCATACAGACAGCCCGAATGGGCTTCCCCGCTCCGAATATTTGAGCTTGATCATCCGCTGATGAGCATGGAGAAGCAAAGCCGTATAAACCGTGTTTTCGAAAAAAGCCCGGATAATTTAACCTACCTGCCGGTTGACTTGGCCGTTACAAGAATTGACCAAAGTCTGTTTGCAGACACCGGGTATGATAGATCGCAGTCCTCATTTTGCAGCCTGCTGGGAATCTCATATTATCTCTCCAAGGAGAGTTTTATAGACCTGATTGGGGGCATCTCCAAAATGGTCTGCATAGGAAGCACTATTGTGTTCGATTATCCTGACCAGGATACTTATACCGATAAAGCGGGCGAACGTGCGAAAAAACAGGTGATGCTGGCAAGCCACGCTGGAGAAGCAATGCTGGCCAGTTACTCGTATTCAGATATGGAAACCCTGCTTTCGAATTGTGGCTTTTCAATTTGTGAACACATGGAAGCCGAAGAGATCACCGAGCAATACTTTTCTGAATATAACCGGGCAAATCCACAACGTATTATGTCGGCATTCGATAACGTAAATTATTGTCTAGCCGTTAAAAAATAAGTCTTCTCTATGCCGCCACTGGATCTTCGCTCTATTGCCAAAGCATCCAGACAGGCTCTAATTCCTATTGTCGGGCCCTCATCCTTTCCTCTCAGGAGTCCTACCAGCCCAGTTCCGCCAATATCGGTCAGCACTTCGAGACCAAAGCTTTTCATGTATTCCGCTACCTTTTCGGCGGTCCTGTACTCCTTAAAACCGATTTCGGGAAAACGGTGAAAATCCTTCCTCATCTGCACCAGTTCATTGTTAATGGCAGCTATTATCTGATCAAAGTCCTTCATCGTAAACACCCCTCGTATAGGTTCTATAGCGCCGTGCCTTTCTTGGGCATAAACAATCCGGTCATATCTACTCCTTCATGCTTCAACAACTTTACCTTTTTTTCAATCCCGCCGGCATAACCGGTCAGACTCCCGTTGGCACCCACCACACGATGACAAGGTATAATGATAGATATCGGATTGTGTCCGACCGCACCACCTACAGCTTGGGCAGACATACGATCCTTCCCCATACGTTTGGCAACTTCTTTGGCAATGCAGCCGTATGTTGTCAGCTCACCATACGGTATTTCGGTGAGAATTTTCCACACCTGCTGTTTGAACTCGCCACCTATCGGAGCAAGTGGCAGCCGGGACAATTTGGGGTTCTTACCGGCAAAATAGTCATCCAACCATGCAATACATTCTTGAAGTATTGGGTTGTCATCTTTTTCGGTGATATTCTTTGGCACTGCGTTTTCAATATATTTCTGCTCACCAATCAATAGACTGATAATATTATCTTCGTCACCTATAAGCAATATATCCCCCATCGGAGACCTGTAATGGGTCGAGTAGTACATTTTCTCCTCCCCTGATTTTCTCATGGCAATTCCCCTTTCATCTCCTAATTCACATCTTCGTCCAACGTCTCAATCAGAAAGCTCACCGGGCGGAAACCGTCATTACAGGAGATCATGGCCGACTTTTTGTTTTTCATCCAACCGGCATAAAAGTCCTCGCCCCCGTGGGCCAGGGTCATTACAAAAGCGGACATGCTTTCCCAGGCACTATCGCACATCCCCTCCGGCTTTTCCCAGCCGTTGGCGATGAATATTTGCCCAACCTGCATATCGCAGGCATGGCTGATAGGATTTTCGTATTCATCTATCAAGTCCTGATAGTGAGCCATTTTCATCACGGTGATTTTGATTCTTTTCATCGATAATTTTCTCCCCGCCACAAACCTCTCGCCTTACAGTTCCTTAAAGAGCGCTCTGCTATTCCTTCAGATATCTGTAGGGATGTTTTCAAGTGGTCGCCTATTCGTTACTTGCCGGTTCTCAATACCGGCATATCAGTGTTGTGTAAAACTCCCTTGGACAGCGCGAAGCAGCCGATCGCGGCCAGCAATTCCCATAGGGCCAGCACAGCCAGTCCGATCAGCACACCGGCCCCCTCAATCTTACTGCCAATGACAACAGCGGGAATAAGGCCGGGCAGCATGATGACTATTACCCCAATGATATAAATGAAGACCAGAAGTCCGCTGCTGATGTTCACGCCGGTCCAGCGCAAGGAAAGATAGTTGATGCCCAGCAATAAAAAAGAAAACAGGGAGTAAACCAGAATGGCTACAGCAACCATTCCAAAAGGCTCTCCCAAAATCAGACCGGCGATGCCGAAAATAGCCAGGCTTTCCACCAATACCTTGAATACTATCTCCAGGTTGCTCCAAATAATTTTGTGAAGTGAGCTTGCGGGGATCAGGTATATATAATGTATATAAAGCTCTTGAAGGCTGCGCCCGGTTCCAATCTTGAAAATCTGTATCCACATCAGAATCTGCAGCAGAGTAAGGATTCCATTGCTCTCACCGCGCAGGAACAATGCAAACAGGCCCGCGCCTAATACCAATATAATGGACGACACTCCCCAGAGACCGAGCCGGTTGGCACGAAAGGATTCCCGCAGGTGTTTATAAAAAATGGCACTGGCTCCCACACCACCGATACCGGTATTTACAACCTTAACTTGTCTCGCCGATGTGGCTTCAGGGTTGATCTGCCCTTCGGCCAGGCTACGCTTTCTCTCGAAGGCAGTTTCCGTAGCGACCAGCACGTCTTCATAATAATCAGGATTACTCCAGGCAATATAGAGGATCAGGAGCGCTCCGGACAGCGCCAGCAGCCCATAAAATAGGAGCCCGCTCCCCGTAACGCCGGAAATAAGATAAGCGGTGCCTGCCGACGCCCACCCGGCCACCGGGATCCAATCGACAAACGGCGAACGCAGCGTATTTTCCAGCGCTATAAGAAGATCAGCCGTTCCGGCCAGCTGCACGACAACATATACAAAAAGCGGAATAAAGGCCGCAACGGCCAATATTCTAACCGCCATTTTCCGTCTCGGTCTTCCGTTGGTCAAACTGTAGATTAAAAGCGAGAGGATTTGGAGCCAGCCAACAGCCAGCATAAAGCCAAGCAGAACCAGGAGCAAGGCATCAAACCCTGCTCCAAATACCGAGCTGAAGAAATTAGCTTGAAACAAGATAAAGAAGCCCGCCAGGAAAGCCGTTTTCGCCATGCGCACCACACCATACATCAGGATCAAGCGGGAATTGACCGGTGAAACAAACAGTAAATTAACATCGTTCATGTCGAAAATGACGTCTCCGCTGCTCAGCCCCTTATGGATGGCCATCACGACAAAAAATAGGATGAGTAGTAACAGAATACCCTTGAGCCAGACGATATCAAGGGAACCGGTCTCGCTGGGGGGTGTAAACCGCAAACTCAGAAAAATCCCGACAATCCCTGCCAGCACCAACACCCATAATAACAGCTTGGCCGGCTTCCGCCGCAGCTCCAACACAGTGTTTTTGGCGCTTTTCACCAGCAGAAATACGAGACTGTTCATGGCCTATTCCCCTGGCTTTCTCCTTCCGGGATGGTGAAATGTTCGTCCTCAAGGCTTTGCCCAACCGCAAGCTCATTGCGGTGGCAAACGCGCGCGATCCTTCCATTGACCATGATGTAGGTCACATCCCACTCTTCCTCCACGCTTTCGATCATATGGGTGCTGATAAGC
>JAAYJY010000033.1 GCA_012522705.1 Syntrophomonadaceae bacterium
ATATTCGTCGCTATCATAGACCTTGACTTCGCGGGGGCCATAGAGCAGGTTGCCGGCACCGCCCACTACCGCTATCTTTACGGTGATGTAGTCCGTCTGCGTGGGAGATTGGGTGTCTTCTTCCACTATTACGCTGCCCTTGTAGGTAACTACGTCCGGGTAGCCATATTCACCGGCATTGCTTATCTGATAATCCAAAGTCCCTGCAGTCAGATCGTCGATGGTCACCTGCCCGTCGCTGCTGGTGTATTCGTCTCCGGCCGCCGTTACCATATATTCCCCGATAGCGGTCTTTTCATCATCGCTGAGCTCCTGCAATCCGGTCATCCAGTCGTATTTCCAGGCCGTGATGCTGATGGTCAGGCTGCCTCCGGCGGTGGGGTTGTCCGGGCTTACACTTACCACCGGCAGGTAGGTCTTGCCGGCCCAGGTGCTGTTGTCATAAGCCCCGATATAGAATATGACCTCATCCCCGTCTTCCACCAGGTAGGTGCCCGGACCCTCGTTGAAGGCGTTGGGTTCAATGTCTCCGTCTCTGAGCACATAGAAGAACCAACTGGTGTCGGTTCCCGGAGCCACGTCGGCCTGGCCGCTCTCGCCCAGGATCTCGCTCACAAATCCCCCCGGCGCGGTAACATTACCGGCTCCCGCCGCTGCCACCAGGGCATCCAGAGCGGTCCCGGCTACATCTACCTCTGCATCCAACAGTTCATCCGCGGCGCCTTCCACCCGCACCCGGACCGTTGCCTCCTCCGGATCGTCGCCGCCGTCCCCACCGCCACCTATCGTATAAAAGATGCCCGCATTGACCATGTCGGCCACCGCGATCAATGCCTGCCGGGTAGCCATGGCATTACTGCTGCCGCCTTCCCCGTGGGCGAACGAATAGTCCTCCAACTGGAAGGCAAACAGAGCATCTATCATGGTCTGATCGGTCTTTATCCAATCCTCGCCGATAATATCTTCGTCACAGGCGACCAGTCCCCGGATGACTGAAGCAATCGATTCAGTATTTTCAATTCCGCTGCTGAAACCACCGCTGTCCAGCTGCAGATCCTGCAGACAATACAGGGCTGCATTGATACCGTTTCTCACCCCATCTTCATCCTGGTGGGATCCCAGCGCGATCAAGGCAAACCCAGTCATATCCGGATCAGCGCTATCTCCCCCGAGAGCCCATCCGCCGTCAGAAGTCTGCTGCGCCAATAAATAAGCTGACGCCGCTGCGGTATCATAGCTGGCGCCAGCCCTGTCCAATGCCACCATGGACCAGATGGTATCATGGAGGCGGGTACCGAAATTCCCGTCCTCATATTGTAAATCCGCTAGTTCGGCCGTCAAATCCCGGCCCCCGGCATCCATCGGATCCTCCCCGGCGGCCCACATGCCCAGGATGATGGTGGCATAATCAGCCGGGTAAGAATCCTGATCCAAGGCATCTATATCCCAATCAGGCAGTCCCCACGGTCCCGCGCTCAGATCCACCCCGGCCTCGGATAAGCCCACCACTTCTTCCCAGTTGTCCAGATCGGTTTTGTTGTCCTCATAATATGTAACGATGCCCTGCAAGGCCTCGTCCAGGCTTTCGCCGTCGGCCCCCCAGATCGGAACTGCCCATACCGTAACCAACAACAATACGGTCAAAAAACACGCCCATAACCTCTTGCCCAACTGCTCCGCCTCCTTCAACCATGGTATGGGTCAGCAGACATGGCCGCCTTCCCCGACAACTGTGATCTGCTCCTTAACCCGTTACCTAACATGAAAAAAGCTTCCCCCCTATAAAAAAGTGGAAGCATGATGGCAACCGGCGAACACTCCCCCTTTCCTGCGAAGGTGTCTGGTGTGTAGCAGCAGTTAGGTTTCCTGACTTACGGATCATGGCTGGTTTTCGCCTTCCCAGGCTCGAGGCCCAGTGGCTGATGAAAACATACTCCCCGTTTACAGTGGCGCGGCCGTCCAGGTTTTTTCACCTGGTTCCCTGGCACTTTGTCTTGAACAAAGGCCCCGCTGCATTACGATGTATTCGATTATAAAGTCTCAACCTGAGCTAATAAATTTGAATGATCACTTGTGAAAATTATATAGCCTATCGGTTCGTTTATCAACGTTTACTTACCAGGTTGTGGAACTAAAAGATAAGTTTCGAACCACTATTGACGAGATTGCCAGCGGTCCCTATTTTGGTTAACCTACTATTTCTGAAGCTAAACCCGAGCTGACTTCAGCGCAGATGCGGAAGGCTCAGCAATGCCTTGGCAATTCTCTCATGCATTCCCCCGGCTGCCAATTTGATTCTGCCCCTCTAAACCAGATTCCGGTCAGGCATTAAGATCTGGGCATGCTATGAATGGAC
>JAAYJY010000322.1 GCA_012522705.1 Syntrophomonadaceae bacterium
GCTCGGGATGACAACTAGAAGTGTCACTCTGAGCGAAGCGAAGAGTCTGTTCGCGGGCACTGTCACTCTGAACGAAGCGAAGAGTCTATCCAGGATGAGATTCCTCGCTGCGCTCGGAATGACAAGAACCCTGCGCTCGGAATGACAAGAACCCCGCGCGCGGGAGGACCAGAAGGCTGGGCTCGGGATGACAACTAGAAGTGTCACTCTGAGCGAAGCGAAGAGTCTGTTCGCGGGCACTGCCACTCTGAGCGAAGCGAAGAGTCTAATCGCGGGTACTGTCACTCAGAGCGAAGCGAAGAGTCTGTTCTCCGGATGAGATTCCTCGCTGCGCTCAGGATGACATCCGTTCGTTTAGCACGATGCTTCTGCATCCAGCTGCGGAACCGGGCTGGCGGTCAGGAAGAATGGGGCGGAGTTCTCGGCCCCCTCCAGCAGCAGTTCCGACAGCAGCAGCGAAAGCACCGCTTCGGCCCCCTGGTTCAGATTCACCCCGTCCGGGGTCAGGGCATCGCAGCAACCTCCGCTATCCGCATCGATCAGGGATAAACCGTGGATGTTTTGTCCCTCGTACCATTTCCGGGCCAGCAGCGCCCTATCGAGGTATTCCTTGGAGCCCAAGACCTTATACGCCTGCCAGTTGGCGAAGACCATGGAGGCGGCATCCACTGGCTGCTGGTCGAAGACCGGCATCTGCCCGCCGCGCTGATACCAACCGGCGTTGCCCACGATGCTTAGGTACCCCGGACGGAAGAGGGTATCGTTGAGGAAATCGAGAGACTCCCGGCCGATCCGCAGGCAGCGCTCATCACCGTTGAATTCATAGGCGCACAACAAAGCCTGGGGCAGGATGCCGTTGCAGTAGGTGAGATAGTCTTCGAACCACGACCATTGGCGGCCCCGGGTGATCTCATAACGACCCGCCAGGAAATCCGCCAGCCGACGTACGATTTGCCTTACGAATGCATCGGGGCACGGGATTTTCCCATTACACAGGCCTGTCAATGAATAGGCAATTGCCCGGGGCGAAGTAAAGCCAGGCAGCTCAGCCAGTTTGTAAAAAATGAGCTGCCCTCCCACTGCCGCCAGATCCGGCCAGGAAGAACGGGAGGCGGCGGCACAGGCCATTATGGCTCGGCCGATACTGTCTTCCGAATCGAAACGGGAGGAATAGATCCCATCCAACAGGAAATTACTCCACACCCCGTCCCGCCGCTGGGCACTGGCCAGGAAATCCAAATAGCGGCGGGAGTAGTGATAGGCGTCCTCTTTCATGTGCAGGGCTGCCATCAAGGCCCGGGCATTGTCATCCAGGGTATAGCCGCTGCCGGGATCGGGACGGTCCAGACATGAAAATTGCAGCATGCCGGTCTTATCCGACATGGCCAGCAGGTGTTTATAATCCAGCATACAATGGCCTCTTCTCTTCTTCGGCAGAGCTGAGCAGCTGCCGGAAAAAGCGGCTGTATTGTTTACCTACATTGGGCCAGGTCCAACCTGCCCCCAGCTCCAGGGTTTTCTTCTGCAGTTTCTTCTCCAGTCCCGGATCATCCAGGATCTGCTCCATCAATTCGGCCAGCTCGTGGGGAGCAGCGCTCTTGGACAGGAGGCCGCGGCCATCGCCCAGCGCTTCCCGGGCGTAGGCGTAGGGGGTGGAAACGATAGCCCGCCCGCAGCCCATGGCAAAGGCCATGGTCCCGCTGACCGCCTGATCCATATTGGGATAAGGGCTGAGGTAGATGTCGGTCATATAGAGGTATTCGCCCAGCTCCTTGTCGGACAGGAACTTGTTAACGAAGATGACGTTATCACTGATCTGCAGGGTATCCACCAACTCGGTCAGCTTCCGGCGATAGCGCTCCCCTTCGGATTTTTGCAGCATGGGATGGGTTTGGCCCAGGATCATATAGCGGACCTCGGGATGGCGGGGTATGATCTCGGCCACCGCCTGGATGCCCAGCTCCAGGCCCTTACCGGGTCCGATCAAGCCGAAGGTGCTGATCACCGGGCAGCCGGTCAGCCCGTATTTGGCTTTGAGGCGGCTCTGCGGGCGGCGCTTGAATTCCGGCACCACGTGGGCGATAACGGTGATCAGTTCGGGGGGAGCCTCATAGAGATCGATCAATAGCTCGGCCGATAGCCGGGTCATGCAGACGATGCCGGCGGCCCGCTGGCATAGATCGTTCAATACCTGCTTCTGGCGTTTGGACGGGACCGGCAGGACGGTGTGGGTAATTAGGATAAAAGGCTTGCGCAGCTGTTTGACCATGGCCAGGATATATTCCCCGTCTTCGCCGCCGAAAATTCCGTATTCATGTTGAATGATTAGCAGGTCCAGATCGGAGCGCTGATTGATGAAGCTAACCGCGGCCGCGTAGTCGCTCAGCCGCTGTTGTCTCATCTCCAGGACCACTTCCCCGGCGTAGTTGTAAATCGAATCATCATCGGATATGGCGATGACCTGCACCCGGTGACCCTGGATGGTCAGACTGTTGCGCAGGTCGTTGGAAAAGGTAGCGATACCGCATTGCTTGGGTGGGTATGTTCCC
>JAAYJY010000323.1 GCA_012522705.1 Syntrophomonadaceae bacterium
ACTGGCCCCCGGATGTTCCCGAGGCTTCCATGGAGCCGATCTTGGTGGCCAGGTTGGCCCCGAAACCGATATACACACCGGCCAAAATCCCTAACAGGAACAGCTTGCCAAACGCCATTTCGGCTTTAGCCTTGCCGGCATTACATACTGCTGCGGCTATTTCCGCAGGAGACATAAAGTTCATAATACATCACCTTTCATCAATAAATAAAATGATTACTGTCTCCTAACCCAGCTTGGCGTTGAATTCAGGCCGGAAATGGGCCAGGGTGGTCAGCAACGGTGCCGGTGCCGCCTGGCCCAGGCCGCACAGACAAGCCCGGGTCATCACTCTGCCCAACCGCTCCGACAGTTCAATGTCTTCGGCAGTGGCCAAACCTTGGTTTACCTTGCTGACAATTTCATGCATCCGCTTGGTACCCTCCCGACAGGGGGCGCACTTGCCGCAGGATTCATGTTCGAAGAACTTGGTGATCCGATCGATGACATCGACCAGATCGGTGTCCTCGTCCATAACAAAAACTGCCCCGGAACCCAGGGTAGCGCCGACTGCGCCCATGGAGTCGAAATCGACCTGGGTGTCGAGCAGGCTCTCGGGTATGAACCCTCCCGAGGTTCCGCCAATCTGGACCGCCTTGAATTTCTTGCCGTCCTTGACGCCGCCGCCCATGCCAAACACTACGTCCCGGACGGTTACGTCGGTAGGCAGTTCGAAGAAGGTCTTGTTGACTACATCGCCGGTCAGGGTAAACACCTTGGTACCCGGATATTTGGCAGCCCCTATGCTGCTATACCATTCCGCCCCTTTATCGATGATGACCGGTATATTGGCGAATGTCCCCACGTTATTGACCACGGTGGGTTTGCCCCAAAGTCCTTCCACTCCCGGGAAGGGAGGTTTGAAACGGGGTTCGCCGCGATGGCCTTCGATGGATTCGATCAGGGCGGTCTCCTCGCCGCACACGTAGGCCCCAGCGCCCATGCGCACCTCGATGTCGAAATCCCCGAGGACGCCCGCCGCTTTAGCCTGGTCTATGGCCGTGTTAAGGACATCTACCACATAGGGATACTCGCCCCGGCAGTAAATAAAACCCTTGGTGGCTCCGATGGCATATCCGCAGATAGCCATGCCTTCCAACAGGTTATGGGGGTCGTTTTGCATGATGATGCGGTCCTTGTAGGTTCCGGGTTCGCCCTCGTCGGCGTTACAGACCACATACTTCTGGTCTGCCGGGGTGTTGTAACTGAAACCCCATTTCATGCCGGCATTGAAGCCAGCTCCGCCCCGCCCGCGCAGATTGGAGTTCCTGACTTCATCTATCACTGCCGCCTGCCCCATATCCCGGGCTTTGGCCAGTGACTGGTATCCCCCGACACCGATATAATCCTCGATTTTGAGTGGATCTATCTTTCCGTAATTGCGCAAAACAATGCGCATCTCTTCTGCCACTGTATTCCCTCCTTTCTTGCTTATTTATAAGCTGCCAAGATATTACCGACTTTTTCAGCGGTCATATCACCGTACGGTACACTGTTAATGGTTATAACCGGGGTCGCTTGACACTGACCCACACATTCCGTGAACTCCAAGGTGAATTTGCCGTCACCGGTAGTCTCACCCATCTTGATACCCAGTTCCTTTTCCAGCGCAGCCACTACTTTATCAGCGCCGGCTACATGGCAGGGAGCGCTCTCTCAGATACGGATAACGATTTTGCCCCTCTTGCCCACCTTCAAATAGGAGTAGAACGTCGCCACCCCATAGGCCCTGGCCTTGGACATGTCGAAAGCATCGGCTGCTGCTACTACTGCCTCTTCCGGAATATAACTGTACTCTTTCTGTATAGCGTGGAAGGCCTCGATGATTCCGCCTGGCATGGTCTTATAAGCGCTGATTATCTCGTTGTAGTCTGCCATCTTCTAATCACCTCCTGATTGGATGGATTTGTCTGTCAATTGTAGCTATTGGATAAAATCATTGGGACTTGACAATAAAACATCTACTGCTTGTCCGGCCTCTATCCCGGGGCTGCCCGCCGGCATGTCGATCAAGGCGTTGCAGTCCACCAGGGAATGGATCATGCTTGGTTTCTGCCCGGGCAGGACGGTTACCTTCCAACCATCCTTCCACTCTACCCGGCCCCTGATGAAGCGGCGCGACCCCGTCTTCTTGTCATATCCGTTGGGGCAGCGGGCCTTCACATAGGCCGCTTCCGGTCTTGACCCCTGCAGGGCCCGCAGAGCCGGAGCGGCAAAGAGTTGGAAACCTACCGCGCAGGCGGCCGGGTTTCCGGACAGAGCAAACAATAACTTGGAGCCCAGGGCGGCGGCGCCGGTATGGCTGCCAGGCTGCACCGGAACATCCCAGTACAGCAATTCCGCTCCCATTCGTTCCATCAGCAGGGAGGCTTCATGACCGGTTGGGGCGAAGGTGCCCCCGATCATGATCAGCACATCTGCTTCGGCCAGCAGTTGGGAAAATGCCTCCGGCGCCGGCGAACCTGTTTCGCTGAAGATCCCCGATGCCGTTACCCGGCTTCCATTTTGGGCAACCATAGCGGTAAGCAATGGTATGTTGCAATCCCTGGTTTGTCCAGGTTCCGGCTGCATGTGCCACGGGATGATGTTGCGGCTGATACTGGCCAGGGCTACCCGCGGCTGGCGATAAACCGGCACCTGATCGTGGCCGAAGGCGGCCAACAGGGCGACGGTCCCCGGGGTCAGCTGAGCGCCCCGGCTTGCCAGACTCTCGCCGGCTTTGAAATCTTCCCCGACGGATTTGATGTTATTACCGGTTTTAAACGGTTCCTGGGCCACCAACCGTCCTTCCTTTATGGTGGTCCGTTCTTGGGGAAACACTGCGGTCGTCCCCGGCGGCAGATCTCCCCCGGTGGACACCCGGCACGCATGCCCCGGCTCCAAACCGGCCAAGGGGTGATCACCCAGTAGAAAGCTGTCTTGCAGGGTATAGATACCATGGTCGCCACTGTCTCTGACCGCATAGCCGTCAACGGCTGACTGCGGTCCGGCCGGCAGGTCGCTGTCCGCATTTATATCGGATCCGCAGACCCGTCCCCACGCCTCCAGTATGGAGACATCCTCGACCGGCAAAGGGCGGCATCTTTTCTTTATCAGTAATTGAGCCTCTTCAAGGCTTACTCCGAGTTTCACTTGCAATCCCCCATTATCGATCCCAACCGGCTTTGCCGAAGGGGCATTGTGGGAAGTGACAAATACTGCAATCCTCGCACAAACCGCCATGACCCATGGATACTATGCTATGGCGCAAGATCCGGTCCCCGGCAAAGATCCGGGGCAATAGCAGGTCCAGCGTCGTCTTGCGGCTGAATAGAGCCCCACCCGGTACTCCGCATATCGGCACGCGGCCCTGGTAGGCCAACATGAATTGCGAACCAGGCAGGATGGGGGCTCCATAAAACACTACCTCCGCTCCCGAGTCCCTGATTCCCTGGGGAGTCGCATCATCGGCATCGACCGACATGCCCCCGGTCACTATGACCAATTGGGCGCCCTCGGCTACTGCGTTCTGGATCTCCCGGGATATGAGCTCCGAATCGTCAGGTACGATGACCTGACCCATCCAGCGCCCCTGGAAGGGAGCTATCTTCTGTCTTATCACCCGGCCAAAACCATCCTTGATACGGCCACTGTTGACCTCGGTGCCGGTGGTTATCACCGTCACCCACAAGGGCAGGAAGGGCTTCACCGTCAACATGGAGTTCTTGCCGAAGAAGACTCGTTCCGCCTCCTCCATCAGACTGCCGGGGACGGCGATGGGTACTACCCGGGTGCCGGCCACTGTCTGCCCTTCAGTTACGATCCGATCGTTATGCAAGGTGGCGAATACGATGGCATCAAGGTTGTTTAGCTGGTGGAGCTGCTCCACCTGAACCTTCAGGAGTCCATCGTGGCCGGCCCAGATATTGACCCTCCCCTGGTTGGGTTCGGTCAATTTGAGGCCCGGGCCTACGGCCAACCGGGCCAGGTGCAGGGCGGCTTCGTCCTCATGCACCATGTTTTCTTCGGGTTCCCATATATAGATGTGCTCCTTGCCCATATCCTTGAGCCGGGGCACATCCTTCTCGGAAATTACCTGTCCTTTACGGAAGGCCCGGTGTTTTATGCGGCCCGGCACAATCCTGGTCATATCGTATCCCAGCGTCAAGCCTATTGCTTCTTCTACCGGCACCTTGCGCATCTTCTGTCTCCTCCTATCCGACCTTCTCGATCTTGACCGCAGCCACCTTGTATTCGCCGGTTCCGGTTATCGGATCCAGGTGATGGCTGGTCAATTCGTTGGTGGGAGTAGCGGCATGGTGGAATGACATCCATATGACTCCGGGCAGTACCCGGTCGGTTACTTTGACATGGGTCACAACTTCGCCGCGTCTCGAAGTTACCTTGGCCTGACTGCCGGTCTCCAGTCCTAGTTTCTCAGCATCCAGGGGGTTAACCTCGGCCATCTCCTTGTCCCACACACTGGCGATGCCCATGGAGTATGGGGTGGTGACGTTGTAGTGCTGCAGTATTCTGCCGGTGGACAGCAGGTACGGGTAATCCTCGTCGGGCATCTCGCCGGGCGGGATATGTTCCGAAGGCTGGAAGAGTCCCAGTCCCCGGGTGAACTTGCCGCCATGCAGGAAGGGCGTTCCCGGATGCTCCACTGAGGGGCAGGGCCACTGCAGGCTGTTGTTTTCGTCCAGCCGGGCGTAGTTGATGCCCGCCATGGACGGGGACAGGGACGCCATCTCATCCCAGATGTCTTTGGGACTGTCGTATTGCATGGGATATCCTACCCGGGTCGCCATCTGGCAAATGGTCTCCCAGTTGGCTTGGCCGGGGATGGGGTCGATGGCCTTGCGTACTCTCTGGACGCGGCGTTCGGTATTGCTGAAAGTCCCATCACATTCGGCAAAGCTGGCTGCCGGCAGCACTACATCAGCGTAGGCGGCGGTCTCAGTGAGGAACAGTTCCTGCACCACCAGGAAATCCAGATTCTCCAGGGCGGCCTTGATGTGATTGGCATTGGGGTCAGTGAGCACCGGGTTCTCACCCAGGATATACATGGCTTTCACTTTGCCCTCGTG